>JACPTC010000020.1 GCA_016192985.1 Candidatus Woesearchaeota archaeon
TACTGTCGTAGTGGCAATGATACCCTTAATCTTTGCAGGCGCTGGCTTGTTGAAAGGATTTGCCATCACAACAATAATCGGAGTTACAATCGGAGTTTTTGTCACAAGGCCCGCTTACTCAGCTTTTGTGGAGATAATGCTTAAGTGAAGTTTATATGAAAATATTTATAAATATAGCTGATATATTTCTAACAAAATGCAAAACTTCTTTATTCAATCTTTTACATCCTTACTTATTTCTTTAATATTGTTAAATGGTTGCGCAAACGCTGAAAATTTAATAAACAAATCTTCAGAATCCGACATTATCGTATGTAGTAAAATCCAAAATCAAGAAATTAAAGACACATGCTTAAATGCTATAGCCAAAGGACGAAAAGATATCTCTATATGCAGTAATTTACAAAGCCAATCTCTCAAAGACGACTGTCATTTTTATATGGCAAAAAAGAAGCAAGATATCTCCATTTGTGAGAATATACAAAAAGAAAACTGGAAAGAGTCATGTTACGGAATAGTGGCCCAACAGAAGCGTGATATTGCCATTTGTAATAAGATTAAAAATAATGCAATAAAGGACTTGTGCTATGTTGATTTAGCGATAGAAAAACAAGATGTTTCTATTTGCGATAAAGAAGTAAAGAATGCAAAGGATGATTGCTATAATCGCTTAGCCCATTTAAAAGGTGATATTTCAATATGCGGATTTATTAGAGATTATAAAAAAGATGTATGTTATGAAGATTTAGCTAAAGAAATGCAGGATTACACATTCTGCGATAAGATTCAAAGTGAAATTAGTAAAATTTCATGCTTTCATACAATAGCCACTAAAAGGCAAGATACAAATATTTGCTTGATGATCCAGAGCAATGAAGGAAAGAATCACTGCTATTATAGTGTCGCTGTAGCAAAACAAGATATTGCAATGTGTGATAAGATACAAGACGTGTATGAAAATTGTTACTTTAATGCAAGTGCTGGAAAAGAAGAGTGTGTACAGTACACCTACAAAAAATACCAATGCCAAAGCAACATAGGTAAGTTAAAACAAGATGCTGCAATTTGTGAAAACATACCAAACTCATATCCATATGATAAGGATGACTGCTATAGTGAGGTAGCTAAAGCAAAAAATGATATCGCAATGTGCAGAAAAATAAAAACTCCTGAATTTTATAATAAATGTCGTAGTTTTATTGCAACAGCAAAACAGGATTCTGATATTTGTTATTCAGTTCTAGATGGTGTAGTTCGGGATAAATGTTATATTGATATTGGCAAAGCAAAGCAGGACATCTCTATTTGTGATAATGTTTATTTCCAAAATAATAAGGATACCTGCTATTTTAGTGTAGCTAAAGCAAAACAAGACCCCTCTGCATGCCAATTTGTTAAGGATCAGAGTACTAAAGGTGATTGTTATAAAGAAGTTGCTATTCTAAAATCGGAAATTGATATTTGCAAGAATATTCAAGAACAGGATGCTAAAGAATACTGTTATCTTAAAGTAGCCCAAAGAAAAGAAGATCCTTCAATCTGTAATCACATAGATAATCAAAAGCTGAAAGATAACTGTTATGGTGTTGTTGTGGTATCTAAACAGGCACATTCTACTTGCAAGAATTTCATGAATGAAAGTGAGAAATCAAAGTGCATTAAGGAATTTGAGGGAATGCACATTCTTATCGACTGATTTGGGAAAGATATAAAATAAAAATGTCTATAATTATTCTACTTTTGCTACCAGCATACCCCGCCCTTTGATAACATCACCTGTTGAGGTTTTAAATGTTGTATTTACTTGTCCATAAAATTTCTGCTTTGGGAAAGGTTGTAAGCAATCAATAGTAAAAATTTGCTGCTGACGGGCAGACAATTTCGATTTTACATTCAGGTTTCCACAGTCTTCTAAATCAATAGATATTACATCGACGTCCATGCTCATTGCATTAAGCACAGTCAATTTGACCCTCCCTTTCCCATTAATTCCTTGGTTATCAAGTTTCATGTCTACACACGCAATTCCGGGTGTCAATGAACACATTAAAGGACGATAAGTATTGGGACTTTGATTTGAAGGTACGCATAAAGTATCATCCCACTCACAATCATACTTGCTTGATTGGCATTCATATTTAGAAGTGTAGGTGTTGCATGAATTTTGTGGTTTTGTTTCTAATTTATTCTCACTTATTTTCTCTTTTTGATTATTTGCCGAATCAAAATTTCCAGAATTCTGCTGATTGGTAGTAGAGGTTGTACTGGTCGAAGTGCATGCAGTAAAGATAAATAAGCCTAATACAAAAAGTAATATTGCTGTAACAATCGCCTTTTTATTCATATTTTAAGCAAAAAATATCTAAGTTAATAAATTTATTGTCAATATTATAGTCTTTAACATTCTTAAATTTTTCTAGCTAAAATTCATTTGTAAGATTATTTTATTTATAATTTATCAATTTCTCAAGATATGATACAAAAGAAAAACTATAAATATAAGACGCATTTCTGAAAGGCCTGATCTAAAACATATAAATAAGTTTTATACTTAAACTGGAAAATGACAACTAAACTGTGGGCAGCATTGCTGGTTTTATTTACAACTTTATTGACATCATCAGCACAACTGCTTTGGAAAAAAGGCTCTGCAACTTTAACATTTGGTGTAGCAAGCATCATAACGAACTACTACCTTATTGGAGGACTTCTTCTTTATGTAGTTGGAGGGGCATTAATAATAATCGCATTTAGGGGTGGTGAAGTTTCTGTTTTGTACCCAATACTTGCAACAAGCTATATATGGGTAAGCTTGCTGAGCGTCAAATTTTTAGGCGAGGTAATGAATAATTTCAAATGGGCAGGTGTAACAACAATCATCTTAGGCATTGTATTAATAGGCTACGGAAGCAAAGAATCCGTTCCTGGAGCTGTGTAGATGGCCACTCAGCTATGGGCAATCGGACTTGTAATTTCAGCAACTTTGATAGGGGCTTTTGGTCCCATCTTGCTCAAGAAAGCATCTGCAAAGCGTTTGTCAAAGCTAAGCTCACTGGCAACTAACTACCCCCTTTTTGGCGGAGTCGCTTTATATGCTACTGGAACATTGCTTTTTATTCCAGCTTTAAAAGGTGGCGACTTGTCTGTTTTGTACCCGCTAGTTTCAGTTGCATACATCTGGGTAAGCTTGCTGAGCGTCAAATTTTTGGGAGAAAAAATGAACAAGGTAAAATGGCTTGGCATAATATTGATTATAATAGGAGTTGCTTTTATCGGAATCGGCAGCCAGTAGAAACATTTTTATATAATATTACTACAAAACCTTTGATGCCAAAAACTATTGTGCTATCTTTGGGAGGCTCTTTGATAGTGCCTGATGGTATAGATTCAAATTTCTTAAGGGGATTTAAGAAAACAATTGAGAAATACACAAAAAAGGGCTACAAATTTGCCATTTACTGCGGCGGCGGCAAACTTGCAAGAAAAATGCAGAAAGCTGCTTCTGAAATCTCAAAATTAACCAACGAGGATTTGGACTGGCTTGGGATATATGCAACAAAGCTAAATGCGCAGTTAGTCAAAACGATGTTTAAGAACAATGCAGAAGAATTTATTGTTGATAATCCAAATCAAGAAATAAAATTCGAAAAGAATATACTTATTGCATCTGGCTGGCTTCCAGGGTGGAGCACTGATTATGATGCAGTATTGTTGGCAAATAATATGGGCATTAAAGAGATTATCAATATGAGCAATGTTAATTATATATATGAAAAAGACCCTTTTAAGCATAAAGATACAAAAAAAATTGAAAAAATAGGCTGGGGCAAATTTGTCAAATTAATCGGAAATAGGTGGAAAGCCGGAATGAATGCACCTTTTGATCCTGTTGCCGCAAAGGAAGCACAAAAGTCAGGAATCAAGGTATATGTTATAGGCAATGACTTGAAAAACCTTGAAAATTTGTTAGAGGGTAGGAAATTCAAGGGGACTGTAATAGAATAATTAATAATTAAGAAAAAAATTCAAAGCGACTTTGAAATTTTTTTTATAGTAAAATGGAAGAAGAATACAACTGGGATTTAATCATTAAAGTTGCAACCCCTATATCGCTGATAGAGGCATATGTGTTCTACACTAACATCAGCAACAGCTTGAAGTGGTTTTCTTTGATTGCTGGTTTAATGGCAGCAGGCTCTATTGTGTATTTCAAAGACAAGAAAAAAAGCAGCATATTCACTGCAATTGGAATTGTGTTTTTAGCAGCGCTTGTTGTAAGATTCTTAAGGAATTTTGGATTTGAAATAAATTAATTGGGCGAAATATTTATATACTACCTAGTATCACTAAGTCATACGATGGAAGCTGTAAGCTTAAAATTGGAAGATGCGTTTCTGAGAGATATAGAAAGCATTATGAAAAAACATAGGTATACAACAAAAACAGAGTTCATCAGAGAGGCGATAAGAGACAAAATAAGAGACTTAGAAAAAGAAGAACTATTGCTCAAAGCAAAAAATCTATACGGGGCATCAAGGAGAAAAACAACTGATGCACAACTGCATAAAGCCCGAGCAAAGGCTTTTGAAGAAATAGATAAAGAACTTTAGATAAAATCTTCTGGTAATTTAGCTTTAGAAATATCTTCCAAATTTTTCTTTAATTCTATTAACTTGCACACCCTCACCAATAGGAACACCAGTGTAACCTGCAACAGTAATTCCAACTAACTCGTGCTGTCCTTTACCACTTGGACCTTTTCTTATAGCTAAAATAGGCCCACCAGAAGCGCCAGGTGGTGTGGTTGTATTAAACTTAAATCTTATATCGTCTGGGTTAACTTTTGAGCTTACAATCCCCTCTAACGTATTTTTTCCAATATTTTCTGGATTGCCTATAACATAAAGAAAACTTCCAATAGTTAAATCATTACTATCTCCAAGTTTGTAAGGAAAACTTTTAACATTTGCACCTTGGGGAACTCTAAGCAATGCTAAATCATATTCTGGATCAAAAGCCAACTTGGTTAGTCTAACTTGTTTACCGTCATCTGTTGTTAAAGTATAAGTACCTTGCACACTAGCAACTTCTATTCTTCTCTGTCCGTCTGGCGAAGCATATTTTTCGTGGCTGTCAACTGCATGCTCTGCTGTTAACAAAAGTAAGCCATCCTTTCCTTTTATGACTATGCCAACTGGAAGGATCTGTGTTTTAGAAGTTTGACCATCCTTTAACACAAATTCTAAATCTGAAGAGAAAATATAAACACTATCGAATATTTTAACAAGCCCGCTTTCTGAAGGATCTATTGAGGAATTGTTTAACTCATAAGGTCTAGTTTGCTTTGGTTGACCTGAAGCTAAATTTGGAGTTGCTAATACCATAGCAGCTGTTCCAGCTACTTTCAAAAAATTTCTTCTGTTCATCTTAATCAATGTGATTCCAAATTCTTTATAAATCTTTTGCTTTTTTAGCTACGTTAAAGTAGTATATAGTTGGGTGGAAGGCGGGCTGGATTGAAGTTTTTGTTTTCCCGAGAAATTTTATCAAAATTTCTGGGCACAGAAAATCTTCGATTTTCTCGTGTATTGAGTTTTTCGTTAATGGATTTTAGTCAAATGAGTAAAATCATCAAAAATCACTATCTTTTTATGAAATAAACCTTAGTCAAAAGTTATAAAAGTGCCCTTGGAAAGTTTTTTATGATTAATCTTTCTTCTAAATAAAATCACTTATCTTGTGCTTTGTTTCTTCGTGCCACAACCATAACAGCAATATTATTGCATCAACTCCGGCAGCAATGTCAGGTGTAGCGAAACTACTTAATAAATTTAAGTCACAACTCCGGCAGCAATGTCAGGTGTAGCGAAACTACTTAATAAATTTAAGTCAAGCATAGTTGTAGACAAAGGATAAAAAAACATTATTCCGGACCCATCCCCAGTAAATAGAAAATCCAGTAATATATGAAATAAAACACCAAAAGTTGTAACAAAGAAATATACTGCAATTTTATGTTTTTTATAATACAAAAAAACAAATGCTGGCATTAAAAAGATAAAACCAAATAATGGTGTATGGGTGATTGTCCTATGCATTATGCTTGCTCCAAAAATATTAAGAAGCCAATTTAATGGTATGTCCATGTCAGGCAACAAGCCAGCAAAACCTGCAATAAAAACAGTATGCAAAGTAAAATATTTTTTGTGTTTTGCAACATAATCTCTATACAAATCAACTAGTATAATTGTTATTAATACATGAGTTACTGCTAATGGCATTTTATTTGTTATTTTTTGATTATTTTTATCGAATTGAATTTTTTGAATGATTTATACCATTCATTTTTACCAATGTCTGAATTTTTCCCTTACTATGGACATGAATAACACAAACACAAATACCGAGGCAAAGACAAAGCTGAAGAAGGATAAAAATGGGATTCCAATCACTCTAGGCCCTTTTTCTATGTTTATGAGCAGTGCTGATGTTATAAGCAAAGCTGCAATCAATAGCCCATAAGCAACCCTGTTGCTGCTTCTGTCTATCTCTAATGCCAGCTTCTTTATGTCAGTATCCTCTATATCTACTTTTATGGTTCCACTCTGTATTTTGTCAAGTGCTTTTTCAGCTTTTTCCGGAAACTCCTCTGCAAATTTT
The DNA here is from genome assembly GCA_016192985.1 of Candidatus Woesearchaeota archaeon. GTDB lineage: Archaea > Nanobdellota > Nanobdellia > Woesearchaeales > GW2011-AR4. Next base: position 6,661 of record JACPTC010000020.1, read on the forward strand.
CTGTATCGATTCATGCCGTGTACAAAATTCTTCCAAATATAAAATGGGCTTTTTCTTTTTGCTACAACCTCCTCAACAAATGGCTTTGCGGTTTCTATGAGCTTGAAATTTGGATCATACTCAATTGCCACTCCCTCTAAAGTTATTATTGTCTTGCCTAATAGCACAAAAGACGCAGGAACTCTTAGATTATGCCTAAGGGCGCTGTCCAAAATCTCCTCAAGCACCCTGCTTACCTTGATATCTTTCATTGAAGAGTGCTGCAAAGGCTGTATTATAAACCTAATATCAGATTTTAGCTGCTCATAGTCTATCTTCATGTTGCTTTCCATACCCAGGCTCACCAAAGTTTCAATTATAACTTCTTCGTCCTGCTCAACAATGCCGTAAAGCAGGTCTATTGATTTGTTTTTCAGCCTTTCATCAAAATAGCCCACAATGCCGAAATCAACAAATGATATTAAGTTGCCCTTTAAGGCAATTATATTTCCCGGATGCGGGTCTGCGTGGAAAATGCCGTTCACAAAGACCTGGTGCATGATAGCATCAAACCCGTTTTTTAATATGAGGTTAAAATTGAGCTTTCTTTTTTTGATTTCCTTTACATTATTCAGCTCTATCCCTTCCATAAACTCCATGGTAAGCACTTTCTCCGATGTCAGTTCGTCATATACTTTTGGAATTTTTACAGTTTTGCTTCCTTTAAAATTATAATAAAACCTCTTTGCATTTCTGGCTTCAATCCTGAAATCAAGCTCTTTTTCTGTCCACTCCTTGAATTCCTGCACAATCCTTGTGGGCTTGAACCTTCTTATCTTTTCCATATACCTTTCAATCATTTTTGCGAAATAGAACATGATTTCAATATCAGTTTCCATTGTGTGCTTCACATTCGGCCTTTGGACTTTGACAGCAACTTTTTCGCCGTTTTTAAGCACAGCTTTATGCACCTGGCTGATTGACGCTGATGCAATTGGCTTCCTTTCAAAATGCAGGAAAAGATGTTCGATGCTTTTTCCAAACTCCATTTTTATTATATCTTTTACTTCATTAAAAGAAAATTCTGGAACCTTGTCCTGAAGCTTCTCAAGCTCTTTTGAGTATTCTTTTGGCACTAAGTCAGGCCTTACGCTTAATACCTGCCCAAGCTTGATGAAAGTGGGACCTAGCCTTTCCAAGGTTCTTCTGAGCATTACCTCAGGCTTTTGCCACTCTCGCTTTTCCAGCTTTGACTTGAGTTTTTTTGTCAGCGGAATATGGTGGCTTAGCCCCACTTTCGCAATCAGGAAACCAAAGCCTTCCTCAAAAAGAACTAAAAGTATCTGATTGAATCTTTTTATGTCCCGCACCTCTTTTACAAAATGAAACATTTTACTGCATTATCCTACTCTGTTTCCTTGCCCGTCCATGCATCATAATCTTTGTTTGCAACAGCGTCTATCTTTAAAATACAGGGAATCTGATATGAGTGCATCTTCTTTACTTGGTTAATAAGTTTTTTAAAATTTTTATCTTTGGTTTTTGCAATTATGACGCTTTCTTGGTCTTTTACAATCTTGCCGTTCCACCAGTAAAGGCTGCCTATTGGAAAAATATTTGCGCAGGCAATAAGCCGTTTTTTTAATAGGCATAACGCTATCTTCTCAGCCTCATTTTTGTCTTTGCATGTGATGTATGCCAATGCCATATCAGCATTAATACCATCTCTATTTATTAATCTTATTGTTGACATTAAATATATTCTCATGTTTTCAACATCCAAATGTTTAAAAAATACTAATTGTTACTTATAAATATGTACCTGTTTTCGAACATAATAGGGGTCTTTGTATTTAACGAGAAATTTGACCTAGTTGACAAAATTTTATTTAACAATCCGGAAGACTGCAAGAATAAAAGCCAGCTTATTGATGAAATGAGGAACAAATACCAAAGTGCAAAAGAGCCGGATCAAGAAAATTTAAAAAAAATACTGCCTTATTTCAAAAATAAAGAGTTTTTCAATAGATTTTACACGCAAAACCTTCAAATTACAAAACTCGATGTAAAAAATTCCGTTGGCAAGGACACTCTAATCATTCAGGCTATAAATTCAATTGATGAGCTTGATAAAACAATAAACGCGCTTATTAAAAGATTAAGGGATTGGTATGGGCTTTATAACCCTGAATTCTCAATATCGACTGGAAATCACGAGAAATTCGTTGAAGAGGTTGTTCAAAAGCAAAAAAATGAGCTCCTTAATGCATTAAATATAACCCCAACTGATTCAATTGGAGCTGATTTGAGGCAGGAGGACATTGAGCCAATCAAAAAATTAGCCCATAGAATATATGATTTATATCAATTAAGAAACAGTCACATTAAGTATATTTCGACTTTAATGGATGAAATATGCCCAAGCTTCAAATCTGTTTGCGGGATATTGGTCGGGGCAAAGCTTATCGAGCACGCAGGCAGTTTGAAAAGATTAAGCGAGATGCCCGCTTCTACAATCCAGATTTTGGGAGCAGAAAGCGCTTTGTTTAGGCACATGAAAACTGGCGCCAAGCCGCCAAGGCACGGAATTATATTCCATCATCCGTTGATATCAGTGTCTCCTGACAAGCTGCACGGCAAAATTGCAAGAGCGCTGGCAGACAAGATTTCAATTGCCGTGAAAGTTGACTATTTCAAGGGGCAGTTTATAGGGGACAAACTAAGGAAGGATCTGGAAGAAAAATTTCAAGGGCTAAAATGATAAAGCAGTCAAATATATTTGAGGTTTATGAATCAAATGAAGGAAAAAGAAGGCAGCTCTTTACAGTAAATCTGACTCCAACTCAAAATGTTTATGGCGAAAAGCTTGTCGAGCAGGATGGAGCTGAATATAGGGAATGGGATGCTTTCAAGAGCAAGCTTGCGGCTTCTATCCTAAAAGGAAGCCCAAACATTGGCATTCGAAAAAATGATGCTGTTTTGTATCTGGGCTCTGCGTCTGGGACAACAGCAAGCCACGTTTCTGATATTATTGGCAGTGAAGGCATAATATTCGCTGTTGATATCTCTCCAAGGGTGATGCGTGACATGGTTTTTTTATGTTATAATAGAAAAAATATATCTCCTGTTTTGGCGGACTCCAACAAAACTGATATGCTCAAAGAAAGAATGTCTGCAGTTGATGTTGTTTATCAGGATGTTGCCCAAAAAAACCAAGTTGGGATTTTCCTCAAAAATACAGAGCTTTTTTTGAAAAAAGACGGGTATGCGCTGCTGGCAGTTAAAGCGCGAAGCATAGATGTTACAAAGCAGCCAAAGCAAATCTTCAAGGATGCAAGGCAAAAACTGGAAAATGATCTTACAATTATAGACTACAGAGAGCTTGAGCCTTTTCAAAAAGACCATTGTATGTTCATATGTAAGAAGAATAGTAAAGGATAGATGTTTGAAATGAAAAAAACAAGGCTTGCAGATTTTGGCCTTTATTTCATAACAGACAGCAAACTAACTAAAAGAACGGTTATTGACGATGTGAAAGCAGCAGTAAAAGGCGGAGTCAAAATAATTCAATATAGGGAAAAAGAAGCTCCAGCAAAACAAATTATTGAATATGCACAGAAAATAAATCAAATATGCAAGAAAAATCATGTTTTGTTTTTAGTTAATGACAGGATTGATGTTGCCCTTGCTATTGGTGCAGATGGCATTCATATTGGAAAGGAAGACGTGCCTTATCAATATGCGAGAAAGCTGCTGGGGAAGGGAAAGCTGATAGGGATGAGCGCCCATAGCGTAAAAGACGCATTGCAAAACCAGCAACTTGGCGCTGATTACACAAGCATAGGCCCTATTTACCTCACAACAACAAAAAAAGACGCAAAACTTTCAATTGGCTTAAGCCCAATAAGTCAGTTAAAAACTAAATTGAGGATACCTTTTGTTGCAATCGGCGGCATTAACGAATCAAACATAGATGGTGTTTTAGAAGCAGGCGCTAGAAACATAGCAATAATATCGGGCATTGCCACAAAAACCAATGTGGAGAGTTCTGTCAAGATGTTTGTGAATAAGATAAGAAATAATAACAAATTTTAAATAATACTACCTTTTAAAGCTATTTATGAAAAAGAGGTTAGTGTTTTTGTTATACTTCATAATTTTAATTACATCTGCATATAATGTTTTATCTCATGAGGATGAAGAGCAATATGTATTGGATCATTCCAATCTGTATCCAATCACGCAATTGCAGGCTGTAGGCTACGGCGCTTTGATTTTTGGCATTCTTGCATCTATTATGGTTGTGTTTAATCAAAAATTAAGCGAGACAGCCAAAAAGATAATCTATATTCTTGTGGTGAGTGTTATAAGTGCTGTTACGCTCTATTTAGTTATAACCACTTTGCATTTGAACATCACATCAGAAACAAAAGGCCCTGTGCACTGGCATGCTGATTTTGAGATATGGGCTTGTGACAAGGAAATAAAGATTAAGTCGCCCAAAGGGTTGTCAAACAAGCAGGGTGTTGACTTGCTGCATGCACACGATGACAATAGAATTCATGTTGAAGGAGTATTGCTCGATAGGAGAGCAGCAAGCTTAGGGGCTTTCTTCTACACCATTGGCGGCTCACTTTCAGATGATGAAATAAGAGTTCCAACAGATGAAAGCCTTGTTTCCGTCCATAATGGCGATAAGTGCAATGAGCTGGCTGCAAAATTTTATGTCTTTGTCAATGGGAACTTAATGGAAAACCCATCTACATACATTATTTCACCGTATGGAACAGTGCCTCCTGGAGACAGAATAAAATTTGTTTTCACTGAAAAACCGGTTGAGCAGATTGACACGAATATAAGAATGGCAAGCAATAATCATAAGGAATAAAATGGCAGTCGAAACGTCACTTCCAACAATTGGAGCTGTAATAATCACTGCAGCCATAGACTCAATTAATCCATGCGCCATAGGAGTCTTGATACTGCTCATCTCTGTAATGATAGCATTCAGAACAAAAAGGGAAATGCTAGTTTATGGTTTGATATACATTGCAGCCGTTTATGTGACTTACATCTCAGCAGGCCTTGGCATTCTATACTTTTTGACTGTAATTCCGCTGAAGGTGAGCGAATACATATCTATAGTGGTGGGCTCTATAATTGTAATTGCCGGCTTGATAGAAATAAAGGATTTTTTCTGGTATGGCCAGGGAATCACATTGTCGATTCCGCAGCAAAGGGCAAAGCAGATACACGAAATGACAAGAAAAATAACCTTGCCTGGCATAATACTTCTCGGCGCATTTGTTGCGGGAGTTGAGCTTCCATGCACCGGCGGCCCTTATCTTGCAATCTTGCTGGTACTGTCGCAAAACTTTAATCTTTCAGCTTTCTTGCTGCTTGTGTTTTATAATGTCATATTTGTAATGCCATTGCTGATAATCCTATTCATGATTTATTTTGGATATACAAAAGTGCAAAATTTAAAAAGATGGAAGCAGGCAAACAGAACATATATGCGGCTCGCAACAGGAATAACATTAGTGCTCTTAGGCTGGCTGCTGATTTTGATTGCAAACGGCACGCTAACCCTAAATTAAGGTGATTGATGTGAAAAAGAATATGAAGATAATGATAGTTAAGCGAAAGGGGCATACTGAGTTTTATGATGAAAAAAAAGTCTACGGCTCATGTTATTTCGCATGCAGGAATGCTCACCTAAATGAAATTGAGTCAGAATTTATATGCGAGAAAGTGACTTATTCTATTACACAAAGAGTTGCTAAAAAGAAAACTGTAACTTCTGATGAGATATTCGCGATTCTTGCTGAAGAATTAAAAAAATATAATGAAGACGCTGCATTTTTGTATGAAACCCACAGGGACATTTCATAAAAAACCAGTTAAAAATAACTAAAACCTAAGGAAGGTGATAAAATGACGGCAAAATGCGAGCATTGCAAAAAGAGCTGCAAGAAATCAATAAATTACCAAAATAAGGTTTTTTGCTGCGACGTGTGTGCTGAAAAATACAAGAAAAACCACAAACCAAAGATGTGCGAATTCTGCTGATGAAAAAGGCTCTTGAAAAGCACAATCAAGAAAGGCGCCAGGGATTAAGCCGCTCAAATATAAGGGATTTTATCTTGGGCTTTCAGGACGGGCTTGTTAATACCCTTGGGCTGGTGCTTGGGGTTGCAAGTGCAGTGCAAAGCACGAAAATAGTTTTGATATCTGGGTTAGTAACCACATTTGCCGAGTCTGTTTCAATGGCTGCTGTTGCCTATACCAGCACTAAAGCCGCGCACCAATTTTATGAAAGCGAACTCGAAAGAGAGAAAAGAGAAATAAAGGATATACCTCAGATGGAAGTAGAAGAAATAAGGGTGATATACCACAAAAAAGGATTTAGAGGCAAACAACTGGAGTCCATTGTTAAAAAGATAACATCCAATAAAAAACTGTGGCTTGATACAATGATGGCTGAAGAGCTAAGGCTTTTTCCAGAGGATTATGAAAAGCCGGTAAAAAGCGGTTTAGTCGTTGGCACATCAGCAGTTGTTGGCTCGCTTGTACCCGTATTCCCATTTTTCTTTCTTCCAGTTAAATCAGGAATGATATTTGCATTGGTATTTTCAATAGTGGTTTTGTTTATTGTTGGCGCCTTTAAAGCCAAAGTGACAATTGGCAACTGGAAAAAAAGCGGCTTGGAAATGGTTGTTGTTGGGACAGTTGCCGCTTTGGTCGGATACTTTGTCGGCTCATTGCTTGGGGCGGTTTATGGTTGACTCAATTTTAAACAATTCAGTAGAAATTCTCTTCAAATTTAAATAAGAAAAATAAAAAAATAAGGCATGCTTAAACACATGCCCCGTTTACACAGCTTACAGTTACGTTGTCTCCGCCACAAAAGTTGTCAAGCGAAGCTGGCTGATCTACTAGACCGCAATAGAACTCCCTCAAGTTAAAGGAGTCTATGCAAAAATCTGTGTTGCTGTAGGGTGTTCCGCCTGTTGAGCCTGAAATTGTTCCTTGTGTCCCAAAAACAATTCCGCCATCTGTGTCTGCACAATTTCCTTCCTTACTAGCAAAGGAAGTGCATTCTGGGTCATTTGGGTAATCCACAAATCCGTCAATGTCGTTGTCAAATGTGTCGTCGCAATGTCCATCCCTTTCATTATTGTCTGTCGCTGATGTACATCCAGCATCTCCACCGCTTAATCTAAAATCTGCAAGTGTGTCTGCATCGTTGCTTTCATCAACACCGTTGTCGCAGATTGCTGTACCTGTTTCTGTGTTGTCAGTCTTACTACTACAACCTGGATCAGTTGGCCAATCAACTAACCCATCATTGTCGTCATCTACCCCATTATTGCACTTTTTTGGTGCAGCATACACCATTAATGCAATGACAGATATTGCTATGACTAATGCAGTTATAGTTGCTATTTTTGCTTTTTTATTCATTTTTCAATCTCCTTATAATTATTTTTTAGATACATTAATTGAAGGGTATATATATATTTCGTTTTTTGTTCTTACTTTTAAATGTATACTCTGTTATATTTGAGTCAATAATCCAAAATTAGCCTCTGTGAACGGAAATAAGCTAAATTTATTCTTTTCTTTAAAAAATAAAGCTTAATAAATACAAGGTTTTTATGCTAAGTTATATATAAAACAAAGCTATGGAGGTATAAAATGAAGAATTTAATCTTTTTTGTGGCGCTTGGGCTGCTTTTGATTAGCGCCTGCGCCCAGCAAAAGCCGATAGAAAATCCAGAAGACTTGATTGGACAAGGAACACCTGTGCCGCAACAAATGCCAGCAGAGAACCAGCAGGTAGAAGAAAAAACAGCTGCTCAAAGCGGAGAAGTAAAAGAATTCAAAATGGTAGCAAAGCAGTTTGTGTTTGAGCCTGAGGTTATAGAAGTCAACAAGGGTGACAAGGTAAGATTAATAGTTACAAGCACGGATGTGCCTCATGGCATCTCAATTCCAGAATATGGGATTAATCAAAGGCTTGATCCAGGCAAATCTGCAACAATAGAATTCACAGCAGACAAACAAGGCACATTCACAGCATTCTGCTCTGTGTTTTGCGGCTCCGGCCACAGCAAGATGAAGGGAAAAATAATCGTGAGGTAAGATGAAGAAATCTTTATTTATTTTTTTATTTTTTATTTTGTTTATTAATGCCTGTACAAAAACACAGCAAGTGCAACAACAGTCTATACAAAAAACTGTGCCAACAGTATCTGCGGAAGATGTTTCTATCTTGACGCCAGAACAAGTTGCAACTTTTTACTTTCAGGCTTGGAACGACGAGCAATATGATACAATGTATTCCTTGATTTCTGACGGGTTCAAGCAGATTGAGCCGACTGCCAAAACTCTTAATGATTTTCAGGCAAACATGGAAAAGTTCTATGATACCGCTTTGGGTGTCAGAGTCCTTGAGGCAAAAGAATCTTACAGGACAGATAAAGAGGCTGGTATCGACTATAAGATTGAAATAACAAAAAAGGATGGCTCAAAAAAGGATTTCAGTAGTGTATACACTCTAAAGAAAAAGGCAAATGGGTGGAAGCTAATTCATCCTTATGGCGAAAATATTGATACCACATAATATGGTAAAAGAAATTTATGTTTGCGAAATTTGCAATTTTGCCTATACAAAAAAAGAACTTGCAGAAAAATGCGAAGATTGGTGCAATAAAAATAAAAGTTGTAGCTTAGAAATAACAAAAAAGTCCATAGGAGCATTAACCCAACAATAAAATGAATAATATAAAAGACAAGATATTAGGTGCTTCTGGAAGCCTTACTGGCAGTTTAAGCTTTTTAGGCAGCTATCAAGTTTGCCATAATGCTTGCTTGGCTTTAGTTGCTTTTCTTACTTTTTTAGGATTTACAGTTGCAGGAATGCCTTTGCTTTTCCTGACTAAGGTAGCGATTCCATTTTGGAGTGTGGCGGTTTTTTTATTGTTAATAATGATGATATTGAAATTCAAAAAAATAATCCATGCATCAGACAAAGTGATTCTTCTGAATTCGGGCTTGATAATAGCCGGAGTGCCATTTCAGCAAGTTCAAAACTTTAATTATGTTTTTTGGATTGCTGGAGGAGTTCTAGTCATATTTAGCGTGGGATGGTATATTTATGACAAAGTTAAGAAAAAATAGAAAAAGTAATAGTTTTGTTGACATACTTTTAATATCGTTGCTAGTTATTCTTATAGGCGTTTTAATATCTTCAATATTTTCAACTATTGAAATGTTTAAAATGAGAGATGAACAAGATAATAAAAATTTCATGCCTAGCAGAATGTCTCGTATGAGCTTAACAGCTTTTGACAAGGAACTTGCTGTAGAATTCATGGACCAAAACCATGATGGAAGATGCGATGTCTGCGGCATGCCTGTTGAGCAGTGCATTGACTCTGGGCAGCTTGAATGCAACATGGACTCAAACGCAAAAATTGGCATTTTGGGCTCGCAGCATATACATGCTGACTGGAAAATCTATATTGATGGCAAAGCCTTAGATTTTTCTGATAAGTCTCATATGGAAAGAATGAGAAATAATATGCCAGTAAGCAGTTTCATTCATGTTGATTCTGGCGCTCCTGCCCCTGAAAAAACTGGCGATGTTTTGCATATGCATGCTTCTGGAGTTCCATTATGGATATTCTTCAAGAGTGTGGAGATGAATTTCAACAAAGATTGCATAACTCTGGAAAACAAGGAAAAATTCTGCAATGATGAAAACAGGGAATTAAAGTTTTTTATCAATGGAAAAGAAAGCAATGAATTTGAAAATTATGTATTTAATGATTTGGATAAAATTTTGATAAGCTATGGCGACGAAAGCGAAGAAGAAGTAAAAAATCAATTGAAGTCAATAACTGATTTTGCGGAATTGCATTGAGGTGAAAACATGGGAAAAGTAAAATCAAAAGGATGCTGTTAAATCGTGCAATTGATTAATTTTTTTATTTCAAATATAAACAAATATGAAAATGAATCTAAAACATAAGTTGCATTTAAGCACAAAAAATATTGCAATAGGCCTGTTAGTCTCTATAGCTGTTTTTATAGCTCTTTATTATTTAACTTTTTATTTTACAACTCCAAGAGCGTTGCGTAGCATGGAAGGCTCATTCTACCTCTATTTTACTTTTGTATCTAACATCATAATAACTATTTTGTTTGGATTGAATGTTTCAATTCTAGTGCATAGACTTAGAATGAAAACAAAAATAGCTAAAGAAAGTTCATTGTCTGGAAGCGGAGTTTTAGCAGGAGCTTTTGCATCTGGATGTCCGGTTTGCGGTTCTTTATTGCTGCCTTTGATAGGAATAAGCGGCGGTTTAGCAGCTTTTCCATTTAGGGGATTGGAACTGAAAGCTTTGGCTATGTCGCTAATGATTTTATCTACCTACTTTGTTTTGAAAGGCAATAATAAATGTGATAACTGTGAAGATACTAAAGCCAAGCATTAGTAATGTAAGGAAAAGATTGGGGGTTTTAAATTTAATTAAAGCAACCACTTTTACCCTGATTTTGCTTTTAGCGGTTGCGGCATGCTCAAAAACTGAAATTGTAAGAGAAACTAAAAAAGAAACAAAGCTCTCAAGAGAAACTGCTGGACTAGAGGAAGCAAAAAGTTCTCAAGCAATAGAGCTAAAAGACTATGATGTATTTCAGCTCGATGCCAAGCCAATCGCAAAAGAAATAAATGGCTTGAGAATTAGGATGTATGGCTATAATGGTCAAATTCCTGGTCCTTTGATTAAGGTAAGGCAAGGAAGCACTCTTTTTGTTAATCTCACTAATAACATGGATATAGAAACAACTGTTCATTGGCATGGCATCAGGCTTGAAAACAAGTTTGATGGTGTTCCTAATGTAACACAAAATCCTGTTAAGCCAGGAGAAAGCTTTCTTTACAAACTAGATTTTCCTGATGAAGGAATTTACTGGTATCATCCTCACGTAAGAGAAGATTTGCAGCAGGAACTAGGGCTTTATGGCAACATACTGGTAGAACCAGCATCAAGAGATTATTTCAGCAAAGCAGATAAAGAAGTATTCTTATTTCTTGACGACATAAAGATGGCAAAGAATGATGTTGATGTATTTTCTGCTGATTTTGCAAGATTTGCATTAATGGGCAGATTTGGGAATGCAATGCTGGTTAATGGAGAAACAGATTATGAACTAAATTTGAAGAAAGGTGACATAATAAGATTTTATATCACGAATTCCGCAAATACAAGAACATTTAATTTCTCAATTGAAAATCATAAGCTTAAGCTTATTGGCAGCGATTCAGGAAAGTTTGAGAGAGAGGAAATTGTGGATTCTGTGATTTTATCCGTAGCTGAAAGATACATAATTGAGGCTTTGTTTGACAAAGACGGTGTTTTTGAAATAAGGCATACAACTCCTAATAAAACTTATACTTTAGGAACTATATCGGTTTCTGATAACAATAAAAGCCAAAATTCGAATTTTTATGCATTAAAAGAAAATCAAGACATTAAAAGTGGCATGGATAAATATAGAAAATATTTTGATAAAGCGCCAGACTATCAAATAGACCTGACTATTGACATGTCTTCAATGCAGGGAATGGACCACAGAATTATGGCAATGGCTTCAAATGAAAAAATTGAATGGGAGGATGATATGGCTATGATGAATGCAATGTCAACAAGCAAAAACATGAAGTGGATTCTAAAAGATAAAAAGACAGGCAAAGAAAACATGGATATTAATTACCAAGTCAAAATTGGCGACATTAAAAAAATAAGATTATTTAACGACCCAAAATCAATGCACCCAATGCAGCATCCTATACATTTGCATGGGCAAAGATTTCTTGTGATAAGTGAAGATGAAAAAATGAATAAAAACTTGGCATGGAAAGACACAGTTCTTGTGCCAAAAGGCAGCACTGTTGATTTGCTTGTTGAATTTACAAATCCAGGCAAGTGGATGATTCATTGCCATGTTGCAGAGCATCTGGAAGCTGGAATGATGAGCATGTTTACGGTAACATAAAAGGAAGTTAAAAATGAAAAGAATAGGATTCCCTGTTGGATTTTTAGCTTTAATGGTTTTAATTGCAGCATGTCAAAACAAAGCTGTGGATTTTGACCCTGAGTTTGAGAAGCTCTGCAAGGACAGGACTCCGGACAATTGGATGAGCATGAGACCAATGGAAGATGGCAAATTTACAGCAGACAAATCATGCTGGGGTTGCATGAGCGACGATGGCATGAATCACTTTTGCACTATAGAAGAATATAAGAAATACCTCAAAAAATGAAAAAAGCAATAAATAAATTAGCAATTAATTCGATAATCATTGGCAGTGTTGTGGCTTTTATTGTTTTCCTTGTATTTGGCACAGTCACTGTTCTCATAAAAAACCCATTTTTCATCAGAATGACACATGTTCATTGGTATGATTATATTTTCCTCATTTTAACAGCTTTATTGACAGGAGTTTATGCTTGTCTTTACCACTACAATAAAAGCAACAAAGAATCTTTTGATAAAAAATGCAATTATACTGCAGCTGGAGGAATTGTTGGCGGACTTTTTTCTTTTGGATGTGCAATTTGCAACAAACTGCTTGTGTTCCTTCTAGGATTAAGCGGCGTTATGGTTTATTTTATGCCATTGCAGCCGATTTTGGGAGTAATTAGCATTGCTATACTCTCTTATGCTGTCTACATCCAATTAAGAAATATGGATATATCAAGAAGTAAAATAAAAATGACTCTTTAGCTGATATGGGACAATTTTATTTTTTAATGTTTATAATAATACTGGCAGCTTTTGCCTATGGTTGCACTCAAAATAGTGTTGAGTTAAAAACAAAATCCGAGCCACAGCAATTAAATCAAATTTTTCAGGTAAAATCACCTTTGCAAATTGGCGATGAGTCATATGATTTTACAGTTGTAACTACAGAAGGAAAATCAATTAGACTTAGTGATTTTATTGAAGATAAAAAGCCCGTGATTGTATATTTTTTTACAACTTGGTGCCCATGGTGCGCAAAAGACTATGCAGCCTTGTCAAAAGTTTACAAGAATTATGAAAATGATGTCACTATTTTATCTATAGGCATTGATCTTAGTGAAGATTTAATTACTATAGGAGAATACAAAAAGAAATATCCTTAACTCAAAAATACTATATTCGCTGCTGGACAAACCGAAATACTTGTAAATTACAGAATTACAAGAACAACAACTAAGTACGCAATTAACAGAAATGGCAAAATTATGTACATAGGAGCTGGCGCTTTTGATGAAGGGCAATGGAAAACACTGCTTGATACTTTAACAAAAACTGAGGCAAAACCTCTTGATAAGCAACTGGAATCTAAAAAATATTCTGTTATATCAAAATGAAAATAAAGCCAATTTATATTGCAATCATTGTGATAATAGCCGTATTTATAGGATTCATTCTTTTATTTAAAAACCCGTCTCAAAGCAATAATGTAAATGGAGTTCCGCAGCAACCTGTCCATTGGCACCCCAAACTAAAAATAGTAATCAAAGGTGAAGAGCAGTTTATACCGCCATCAAATAAGCGGGATGAAGATGTCTCCTACACATACGCATGAAAGCGACGGCACTATACATTTGGAGAACAACAGGCCATGGCAAAAGCCTGAAACTTTGACATTAGGTTATTTCTTTAAAGTCTGGGGAAAGAACTTTAACAGCTCATGCATTTTTGAATATTGCAATGGAGAAAATGGAACCTTAAAAATTACAGTAAACGGCAAAGAAAATTTTGAATTTGATAAATATATTATGCATGATAAGGACGAAATAATTATTGAATACAAATGATTAAAATGAAGAAAGTATTAGTATTGATGAGTATTTTTGCATTATTAATTCCAATATCATACTCAAACGGCGGCTGCATAAAAGTTGCAGATGATATACTAGTGCAGCTGTCAAGCTCTCCACTAGTGCCAATTGTTAATAAAGAAGCATCATTTTTGATTTCATTTGGCAACAAAGAAGGATTAATTAATGAAGAAATCAATGGAAAATTGAAAATTATCAAAAATGATGATTTGGCATTGGAAAAAGACTTCAAAGTTAAAGACGGCATTTATGATTTAAAGCACACTTTTAAAAATTCAGGTTTATATGAAATATTTTTGGAATTTGATTATAAAAACAAAACTTACATTCCAGAAGATTTTTTAATTGAGGTGAAAGAAGAAAAATCAGATTTTAGTAATAGTATTTTATTTTTAATTGTAGGTATTATAATTGGAATAATTTTAATGAAATTTATTAAAAAACAAAAATGAACAAGATTTTTTTTTTGTTATTCATTGCAGTAATTTTGCTATCTAGCTTTGTTTTTACACAGCAAGAGCTGCCAATTGGACTGCAAAGATTAAAGCAGCATCAGCAAGAACTGGCTTCAAGCATCACTTTTTTGCTTGCTTTCTTTGCAGGCTTGATTTCAATGACATCGCCTTGCGGAATTGCTTTATTGCCAACATTCTTTTCAGTTGCTTTTAAGGACAGGAAGAAGGCCGTTTTAATGACAAGCGCATTTTCACTTGGGTTATTGATTGCTTTCACAATCTTTGGCTTGATTGCAGGATTTTTGGGCAATTTCTTCAATACTTACAAGCTTACTTTTGCAGTTGTCTCAGGCTTTATATTGATTTTTTTTGGAATTTTATTGCTCTTGAACATGGGATTCACAATTTTCAATTTTAAGCTGGATTACAGAAAAGAAGAGAGCTTTTTTAGTGTTGCAGCATTAGGCTTTTTCTTTGGAGTTGGATGGACTCCTTGTGTAGGTCCAATTTTAGTCGGCATTTTAGTTCTTGCTGCAAATGCTGCGACTGTGCTTAACGGAACTTTAATGCTTATATTTTATGGAGTTGGAATAGCTGCACCGCTGATTATTCTTGCTTACTTCTCTGACAGATATGATTGGGCAAAATCAAAATGGCTGAGAGGAAAAGAAATAACCTTTAATTTATTCAACAAAAAAATAATAACGCATACTTACAATATTATTGGAGGTATTTTATTATTAATTATTGGATTATTGATGGTAATTTTCAAAGGAACTTTCTTTTTCCAGACAGAATTGCCTAAATATGTCCCATGGTCGATGTCATTCTGGGGCTATTTGAATGAAAGAGCACTTGAATCTAAATTATTCACTTCAACAATTGGCAATATCTTAGGAATTGTTGTTGCATTATTGGTTATTGTTTTTGTTTTTTGGTATTTGAATAAAACTGAGAAAAGTGAGTAAAATGAAAACGTATAACTTATTTTTTATAGGATTTGTTGTAGGCTTATTTTTTATTGCAAGCTGTACAAATCAGCCAAAACAGGATATAGAATTCAAGCAAATGTGCCAAAGTGCGGGCTATGAGTGGATGCTCATGAAACCAACACAAAACGGAAAATTCATAAAGGATGCAAGAGAGTGCTGGGGCTGCATGGTTGAGGGCATTGAGCATGTATGCGACAAGGAAAAATTCCAGCAATTTATACCGCCAAGATGAAAAATAAATATTTGTTGATATTTTTTATTGTAATCGTGTTGTTTTTATTAAGTTGCAGCCCTAAAACCCAAGAAACTCCTCAAGCAGTGAAAAATCTGGAAAAATTCAAATTTATAACTATAGAGCATCCTAATAAGCCAGCCCCTTCTTTTACATTAACTGACGATAAAGGAAAAACATTCACAAGCAACGACTTAAAAGGCAAAATTTACATTTTGCAGGGCTTTGCCCCAGGCTGCAGCTCCTGCGCAAGAGAAATTGCTACTTTAAGCAAGGTTTATGATAAATTTAAAGACAAAGGCTTGGAAATAATATCGCTTGATATCGCAAGCGAAACAATAGAGGGCGCTATTGACACAAAAACACAGTTCAATGGCGGAGATTGGCGCTGGGTTGTTGATTTAGATAATGTTGCCATTAAGTTTGAAATGAGGACTTTAGAATCGACATACATAATGGATAAAACAGGCATTATAAGATATAAGGATGAAAGCATTAGCAACTCTGATGTTTTATCACAGGAAATTAAAAAGCTGATTTAAATGGTTAATTATGCATTAGCTTCATTGGCATTCTCTGCTGGATTAGTGTCATTTGCCAACCCTTGCGGTTTTGCTTTGTTGCCTGTCTATATAACTTATTATTTCAAAAATGAAGGGCTTGAAAAAACAAGTTTGTTTAGAAGAATATCTGCAGGCTTAATGTTCGGCTTGATGGTAAGCCTTGGCTTTGCAGCTGTTTTTTCCTTAATTGGGATTATTGTTGCATATGTTGGAAGAGGCCTTTTGAAATATGTAGGCTGGTTTGACTTATCTATAGGAATTTTGCTGATTGTTATAGGATTTATTTATTTGTTTAATTTAGATGCAAAAATTCATTTTAAAAGATTGACAAATTTCGGAGAAAAGCTGAAATCAAATAAGCTAAAAAACAAATACGCTTCCTTCTTTTTATATGGCATGGGATTTGCAATTGCGTCTCTTGGCTGCACACTGCCCATTTTTCTGCTTGTTGTAACAGCTGCATCAAAGGCAGGGGGCATTTTAAACGGCATTGCAATCTTTTTAACATATGCAGCAGGCATGAGCTTTTTCATGATTCTGTTTTCACTGGCAGTAGCCCTTTCAAAGACAGCTATGGAAAAATTATTGAAAAGATGGATGCCTTACATATATAAATTCGGAGCAGTTATTGTGATACTTGCAGGCGTTTATTTGATTTATAACCAAGTAGTGCTTGGTAGGTTGTTTGCTTAAACTTTTTTTTCTACCTAAATCGTTCTCAGCGTACTTTTTTCGAGAAAGGTTTTTATAGATAAACAAAGCTAAATTGATGTATGCAATTCAAAGTTTATGGGGTAAACTGTTTTTTAGTCAAGCTTTTTGTGCTAACAAAAAGGTTGTGAGAAGAGAAACACCATTTTCGAGTGTAAAATCGTTGGGCTTATACGAACAATTTGTGAATCTTACATGCAACAGAAAAATTTGAGAAAAAATTGGTAGAGAATCATCATCCAGGCAAACCATTGGGCTATGTATTTTTCAGGGAAAAGAAACTGAACAGTCACAGAATTTACTACCTTGTTTATGAGGAATTTGTTATTGTTCTAATGGTTGCAGTTAGTGATAAGAAAACACAGCAAGCTACAATTGACGATATCAAGCAAAGGTTGGATGAATATTACACTTTTGTAAAGGGCACACTAAGAAAACTTTAGGCAACTCTTCTTATTCTGCCTGCTTTTATATCCTCCAAGCTACTTACAAGCTGTCGGATTAAGTCATGATCCACTTTATCCAATTTTTTCAATCGTTCATATTCTTCTTTAGGTATTGTTACTGTTTCCATAACAGAATCATTAGTAGCTCTTATATATAAAAATATCGGTTCTTTCTCGGTAAAAGTTTGTTTAAAATCTTGTTTCGTCGAAAATTCCAATTTACGAATATATGATGGAATTTTCGAGTCAATTGTGAGCGAGTTCGCAAAAAATCGCTCACTCGCATTCGACTGCTCTGAAATTTCACAATGTTTAATATTTCATAGAAATTTCCGACATATGCGAAGCTGAATTGCGAAGCAATTCCAAGTTTATGGGGTAAACTGTTTTTTAGTCAAGCTTTTTGTGCTAACAAAAAGGTTGTGAGAAGAGAAAC
>JACPTC010000012.1 GCA_016192985.1 Candidatus Woesearchaeota archaeon
TTTAAGTCCGCCTTAATCTTCGATCTCATAGATTTCATAATTATCACCTTTAATCAATTTTATAGAAGAACTAGTATATAAATCTGTCTAAAAACTTATGTCATTTACTATAGGTGGCTTCTTATGCCATTTCCCAAATTCTTTTGATGCGGCTTTTGTTCAAAGATTTAATCTTGGAGGCAGACATGTCCTCTTTAAATTTGCTTTCTCGGGCAGAGGAGATGCTTCAAAGAGCTTCTTTGTCTAAAAACTACTTCGCCAGACGTTTCTGGAATAACTGTAATATGGTATGCTTGCTTAAATACTCGAAAGAGTTAAGGTAACATTCTCCATTTTTGAATCATAATGTAACTACTAATGAAGTAATACCCAAAAAGTATATAAAAGGGGCAATTTTTCATATAAAAAATGGCGAGTGGAACGAGTTATGCAATTGGACGTTTAGTTCCGTTAAAAAGAAGACCACAGCGAGAAGTCTACGATGTACAGAGAGAATTAGCGCAGTTCTTAATTGCTCAAGGTAAAAAAGAGATTGTACCTACTGTGGAAGGTGTAAATGTAGGTATTTACGCTGGACATGTTATAGATCCTGTAGTGAGTACTATTCGTGCATTTATGAAAAGTCATGAGGGATGGAGATTTGAACAATTTTCATCCTCGCGAGGCGGTGATTCCGACCATGCAGCAGAAATAGAGACTCTAAAGGCAGAAAATACAGGATATAGAGAACGTATTTCAACCCTCGTGACCGAAAATGGAAGGTATCAAAGATCAGCTAGAGATAGAGATGGAACAATCAGAGAGCTTGAAATGCAAATAAGAGACTATGAAAGCGGAATTAGAGATTTGCGAGGTCAGCTGGCTGCAACTGGAGACACTTCTGTTGCATTATTGGGAACTACGGGTCAAAGAGGTATCAAAAACGCAGAAAATTTAGCAGCAGTATTAACACAAGACAGAGAAATATACAAGTTAGGTGCACAAGCTAAAATAACATTTTATTTAACCACAATAGCTGGAAAATTATCAGAACGTGACTGGTATGTTTTTGAACAGTTACTTGAAGCTCAAGCTTTTATTTCTGAAAAGGAGAGGTATTTAAGAGAGCACGGACAAGCTGCTGTCGATAGCCTTCCTGAGATAGCAAGGGCACCAATTCTATCACGATGGGAAAAAGCTCAAGCAATTGTTGATGAAGCTAATAGAAAAGCACCGCCCTTGGAAGTGTTGGTGCACATCAGAAGAACAAAAGATGCTGCTACTGTAATAATTCCTTATGACGGCACAGCAACCAATGGCGTAAGCAGTGCTTTTTGTGAGTCATGGAAACAATTTGGAATAGCAGCGGAGGAAAGATTTGGTTATAAGGTAGAGTATGCACAAGATGGATTATGGTCCATGGCCTTTAGCGGTAAGAAAATTGATTACAAAGCACTTGAGAGGCTTCTTTTTGAGTCGTTTAAGGATGTTGCCGAAAGAGCAAGATTAACCATAGTACCATTTTACAATAAATTATTTATGGAATATAGAATTCGTGACGTTAAAAAAACTAAAGTATTTGCAGAACCCTCTGAGCCGATACAGGAGGGTGAGGCTTCGGATTTACACACTTACGCTAAATCGAGGGTTAGGGAATTGGGTTACAGCAGTTTAAAAGCATTGTGTGATGCAAAAGGAGCCAGTTATGGCGCGGTCATGCAAAGATTATCTGGAAAAAAAGGAATGCGGAGAAAATCTTTAGCTCATACTGCTAAACTTTTAGAAGTGCCAGAAAGCGAATTATCTAGAAGATTACCTAAAAAGAGGTAAAAACCATTTAATAAATAACCGCAACAACATACACTTTACAAAGCTTCATCGCGCAAAATACTTATATTGACCTTTACAACAAAATCAAGAAAACATCTAAAATTTAGTGATTTTCAGTCCGATGCACTGAAAGCGGCATCTGAAATTTGTATCTACTGTTCAATAGCGAAAAATTTAAAAAGGGCACTATATTACGCTATTTTTGGGTGGAATGCTTGTATAAAAGGACTTTTGCTTTAACATCATTTTTACTGGTATTTGCAGTTTTAATTGGCAGCTATGCGCATGCAGGCGGAATTTCTAGCAGCACATTCAGCAGCACATTTTCCGCTTCTGACGTTTCTGTTGACAGTGTTAAGGTTAATGGAAAGGCGTTTGCAGAGGACAGGACAAATTTTATAGAAGATACAGTTAATCTTGATGTTGTAGTTGGCATGACTGCAGTTAAGGATTTAAGCGATGTTCATGTTGAAGCTGTTCTGACAGATTTAAGGACAGGCAATACAATTGCAGACACCACAGGCACTTTTGTATTAAAGCAGAACCAAAATACATTGGTTGCTTTGAATCTCAGGCTTATTGACAAACTCAAGAGAGAAAAGGAATTCAGGCTCGAAATCAATATTATTGGCGTTAATGGGAACAAGGAGCAAAAAACATTTGGCTTGAGATTTACAGGGGCAAAAGCAGGAGCTGGCAGGCTTGATGTCTCAATTGACAGGATAAGAGTCAACTCCAACATAGTTGCCGAGTCAAAAACAAACTTCATTGACAGAAGCACAGAGTTTGATATTTTAATTGAGTTCACAGCTCTTGAGGATTTGGAGGATGCGCATGTTGAAGCTGTTATCAAGGATTTAAGAAGCGGCTTAGTTGTTGCAGATGCTTCGCCAAACTTCAATCTTGTCAGCGACACAAGCTCCTCAAAGTCTTTGAGGGTGAAGCTGCTGGACAAGCTTAGGCTTAGCGATTCATTTGAATTAAATGTCAAAATTGTTGACAAGGAAGGCAACTTTGTGCAAAAGACGTTTGGACTAAGGCTAAGAGGCTTTGATTTGGCTGCAGGCGGAAGCTCGTCTTTTAGATTACTGGACATATCAATTGACAGCGTTGAGCTTGAAGGCAAGACGCTTGCAGAAAACGAAAACAATTTTTTGATTATAGATAAAGGAGAAAAGAAGCTTAAGTTAAGAGTAAGGCTGACAGCGCTTGAGAATGTTGAAGATGCACATGTTGATGCAGTGCTGGCTTTTGAGAATGGAGATGTAGTTGCAGATGCAACAGTTACATTTGACATAGCTGATGGGGCAAATGCCGTCAAAGAGCTTGAGCTTCCATTGGTGGGCATGTTCGAGCAGAATAATTTTAGGCTTAAAGCTAAAGTTGTTGACACAGAAGGCGACTTTGAAGAGAAATCCTATGGGCTGAGGATAAGCCAAAAGAAGTTTCCCTTTGTAATAAGCAGCATATCGCTTAGTCCTGAAAGCAATGCGGAAGCTGGCAAATCCCTTATAGCTGGCTTAAGTATAAAGAATAGCGGAGTTGTGCCGCTTGAAGGCATAAGCGCGAAAGTAAGCATTACAGAGCTTGGAATATCTTCTGCAAAGTTTGTTGACCAAATAAAAAGCAGCAAGCCTGCAGGCCTGATGGAGGAGTTCACACTCAAGATTCCAGACACTGCTGCAACAGGAACCTATACTCTAAGGTCAGAAATATCCTCTCAATTTGGACACGATTCAGAAGTCAAGGAAATTCCAATATTCATTGTTGGAAAG
The DNA here is from genome assembly GCA_016192985.1 of Candidatus Woesearchaeota archaeon. Lineage (GTDB taxonomy): Archaea > Nanobdellota > Nanobdellia > Woesearchaeales > GW2011-AR4. The sequence continues at coordinate 3,585 of JACPTC010000012.1, forward strand.
GAAGAGCAAAAAAAACAAGTTGTTAATGACAGGCTTGTTATTAATATCCCTATACTGAAGCAGAATATCAAGAATGACGGAAGCGAAGCGGCGTATCCTGTGATTTTGACAAATGAAGGGCCAGATGCAAATTCCTACACACTGCTGTTGGATGGCGCTGGATGGGCTGATTTGAGGCTCAGCGACTCAAATTTTGTTGTCATCAATCCAAAAGAATCAAGGACAATCAACATATTTGCCTCTTCCAGAAAGGCTGCATTGGGCGAGCAGATTTTTATGGTTGCAATAAAAAGCAGCGATAAGGTTTTGAAGCAGGTTCCGTTAAAGGGCAATGTAACAGATGCAGGTGGCATAGCCTTAAGCCTCAAAGATTTTGTTGAAATGGCATTGATAGGCTTTGTTGTTTTGGCTGTTTTAATAGGACTGCTCTTTGGAATCAGGGGATATATGAAAGACGGCAGAAAAGATGCAGGTGAAGAAATACCTGACCAAGAGCAGGGAGAAGCATATTATTGATGATTTTAATTGCTTATAATTTGAAATTTATTTGAAATGATAAAAAAATCCCTCATAATGTTTGTTATATTATTGCTTTTAACTATTCCTGTTTACGCTCAGGATTATGCAATGTTCTCAGGAAGATTTCATGACTTAAAGGAAGGAGAGCAAAAAATAGATTTTGAGTTCTATAATGGGACATATCATATCTGCGAAAGCGAGGAAAAATCAATCCCGATTTTAATTGTCAATAAGGATGCAAAAACTGATAATACATATTCCTTGGATGTTGTTGGAGCAAGCTGGATAACTCCCAATACAAGAGAATTCTCATTGGCTGCAAGGCAAAAAGGTGTGGTGCTTTTAGGATTAAAGCCATGGCAAAATGCAAATGGAATGCATAGCGTTATCGTAAGCGCAACATCCTCAGCAGGAAAAATAAGAAAAGAGCTGATGCTTGATATTAATGTTGAGAAATGTTTTTCATTAAGCATGGAGCTTGAAAAAGAGCAGGATAAAGTCTGCAGCGGAACAAAAAAGCAGTATACTGGAAAAATTGCCAACAGCGGCAGGCAAAAAATTGATGTCGAATTGGATGTAAACGGACCGAATTGGATAGATGCCGATGAAAATATTTTTTCCCTTGATTTTGACGAGAAAAGGGATTTCAGGCTAAATGCCGATGTTCCGCCAAATGCAAAAGGGTTTTTTAATGTGATAGTGAGGGCTTTGGCAAAAAATTTGCAGTTGCCAATAGAAAAAAAGCTTAGCATCGAGGTTGTCCACAATTATGATTGTTTCAAAGCGGAGTTTATAGCTGATGAGAGCATAGAAAATCACTATTCAAACTCTTATGCTTCTGTAAAGATAAGAAACAATGGGTTGAGGCAAGCAGCATATGAAATCAGCCTTGAAGCGCCAAACTGGGCTTCTGCAGAGCCTAAGACTCTGGCATTGAATCCAAAGCAGACCGGCAATCTTAATCTGAACATAAACCCAAGCATGGAAATTCCAGAAGGCGCTTACAGCATAAAGCTAAATGCAAAATCCGATGGTAATGTATACTCAAAAAATTTCAATGTTGTCCTGAAGAAAAGGCAGTTCCCGAATTCATTGAAATTATTTTTTGCTTTCTACCAATATTATGGTTATACGGCATTGTTTGCTGCAATAGTCCTATTTATTTTCAGGAAAAAAATATCAAATAAAATAAAAAATTCATATAGTTCATATAAGAGCTACAAGACAAGAAAAGCAAGGCTAAAGGCGTTAAAGGCCGCAAGAAAAGCGCTGGAAGCAAAAAGAGAATTAAAAACAAAAAAATCAGAGTTGAAGCGTGAAAAAGCAAGAAAATACAATCACTGGATTTTATTTTTTATTGTTCTGGTTGTTGCTGCATCAGCATTGTTTTTATCAATTTACAGGTTTGATTTTCCGGCTCCAAAGAATGCCATAAAGGAAAACTATGCTTATATTGCAGCTGGAATTTTGATTTCCTTTTTCATCATATTCTTAATTGAGTTTTATAAGCCGATGTTTAAGCTGTTGAAGGATATTGGCAAAATAAAAAAGAAAAAATAAAGTGGGGACGCAGGGAATTGCATGCACAAGCAATCAACTTGTAGCAATTTGAACCCTGATTGGCCGGTATCGCCAATTTTATTTCATCGCTGTAAAGCTCAGCGCTCCATATCGCACGCGAGCAACTTTGAAGTTGCATTCGACTGGAGCCGGCAATAATAGCCAGGATGTACGGACTATTGGAAATCCTTTATACGACGTCCCCAAACGGCAAAGTCCGTTTACACCTTATCAAGTGCAATCTGTGACTGCACGGATTGAAGAATTATTCTCGTTATTTAAAGATTATTGTTTTTGTTTAATTAAATCATCTATTCAATAATTTTAAATACAAACATTGTTTATTCAGCTTTTATGTATATCAAAAACTTTCTAAAACCAAATCTTGCCAAAATTCTGATATCATCATTCATAGGGATTTTTTACCTTTATTTTGCAAAAGAGGACGCTTGCGGAGTATGGTCAATAATTGCATTTTGCTACAAAGCATATGGATTTCCTTTTCCTTATGCGGTGAGCGGCGACATAGACATTGCATCCGGCTACATAAAGACATTGTTTCTGGGGCAATATTTCATCAAATACGGGAATTTTTTATTTAATCCTGCAACATTGATTATTGATATATTTTTGATATATATATTGGCGTGCTTTATTTCTATGCTAATTAAAAAATCAAATAAATCCCAGACAATCAGTGCTTCAAACTAAAACCTAATTTTGTCTCCTATTCCTGTCTTGGCTTTTTGTATCGCTCCGCTTGGCATTTCAATTGCATACATTGCCTTTTTCTTTGATTTGCAGAATGTAAACGGCTTGAAATTCTCTTTTTTGTCAACAACTATCTTGTTTTTATCAAGAAACAAGACATCTATTGGATAAAAAACAAAAAGCATATGCAATGAGATTACTCTTTCATCATCAAATCTGAAAACCAATGCGCTTTTTTGTTTTTTGGAGAGCATCAATCCAATGAATTTTGGAATAATATCCTCTATTAATGTATGCTTTTCCGCAATTATTGCGCTTTTTGTTAAATTCCGTATCATTTTGCCTTTATTTTGCGCTGAATAGCGAAAAGTTTAAATATTCTTTAGTTTTATAATTTTTAATGGGTGGTTCACCATTTAAATCTTTGATAAGACAAAAACAATTACTCATACATATAAATCATATAAATCAAAAAATTTAAATAGGTGTTGCTAAA
>JACPTC010000010.1 GCA_016192985.1 Candidatus Woesearchaeota archaeon
AGGTATGTGAGGAAAGATAGGAATTGAAAGTATGCTGCTTGCGACGTGGTGATTACTGGCGTTGCCCATAGCAGACAGATATGGGACAAAGTATAAGAAAAATAAAAAAATTCAATCCGTCGCTTCGCGACAAAAGTTACACTCGGCAAAAATTTTACTGCCAATAAATTTTTGCCTCGAATAATCAAAATAAATGGGCGAGATGTTGCGATATGATAGAAAAGCAACATCGAGCACTAAAATTTGCCGAAGGCGGATTGAAGGTTATAATCAAATTGAAAAATTGATTTAAAATGGACAACACCGAATTAATGTATCAAGAGCAAATACTCGACCATTACAAGAATCCAAGGAATTTCGGCAGGATGGATAATGCAAGCGTGCATCATCACGAAAAAAATCCTCTTTGCGGTGACGAGATTGATATGTTTTTGGTAATTGGCAAGAACAAAAAAATCAATGATGTCAAGATTAACCCTCATGGATGCGCAATATCGGTTGCAAGCGCTTCAATGCTGAGCGAGGAAATAAAAGGCAAATCAGTTGAAGAGATTGAAAGGCTCAAAAAAGAAAACATTTTAGAAATGCTTGGCATTCCAATAAGCCCAGTAAGGCTGAAATGCGCTTTATTGCCATTGGATACATTGAAAAACAGCATTTTGATATTTGAGAGGTATGTGAGGAAAGATGGTGCTTGATACGCTTTTGGTTGAAGCCATAGAAGGAATGGGCATCGGAATTTTACCTATCCTTCAAGATGAAGTCCTAGATAATCTCAAAATAGAAAAACTCGAAAGAAATGGAAGATCATCGGCAGCAGAACTAGCAAGGAAAGTTGTTGATATTAAGTCCAGGGCATTTACCGATGGCAGAAATGGCTTTTTTAGAGGAATGGCTGGAAGATTATACGGTGCATTAAGAAGCATATCATCTGGCAATAAGCCAGAAAATGTAATTGTGTCCGCTTATAGTGGCGATAATGGGAATGATGGTTGTGAACTGCACATTGCAGTAGTCTATCCATGGGGCGAAAAGACCGGAACATTTCATTTATGGCAATCTAGGAAAGATTGGCTATCATTGGATGTTTGTTACTTGAATGCTGTGATGGGATATAAAACCGAACTGAGAGTCCATTAGAGAGAAAAAATGACAGACGAACTAATCATCAAGGACTTGCACGTAAGCGTTGAAGGGCAGAATATTTTGAACGGTGTAGACCTAGTTGTAAGAAAAGGCGAAGTGTGCGCCTTGATGGGGCCCAATGGAAGCGGAAAGTCCACATTGGCTTATACTTTAATGGGGCATCCAAAATACACAGTTGACAAAGGCGAGGCATGGTACAATTCTGTAAAGCAAAACCAAATAAGCGTTCCTGATTTTGTAAAATTATTAAGGGAAAAAATGAAATTGTTGAAAATTGACGACTCGTTCAGCAGAAGGTACTTGAATGAAGGGTTTTCAGGAGGAGAGAAAAAAAGGGCGGAAATTTTGCAGTTGGCAGTTTTGCAGCCGGAGATGGCAATACTTGATGAAACGGATTCTGGCTTGGACATAGACTCATTAAAGATAGTTGCAAATGGCATTAACACACTAATTGGACCAGACAGAGGCATATTGGTCATAACACATTACCAACGATTGCTTAACTATATAACTCCAGACAGGGTTCACGTAATGGTTAAAGGAAAAATCGTCAAAAGCGGCGGAAAAGAATTGGCGCATGAATTAGAGGCAAAGGGCTATGATTCCATTATCAAGGAAGCCGAAGCTCAGGTTTAAAAACAAAAAGTTTATATTCAATAAACAGTAAAGAGAGTAAAGAATCAAAAAAAGGACAATTAATCAGAATGCAACAATCAAAAGAAATCATTGTAACATTAACGGAAAAGGCAGCTGAAAAAGCAAAAAAACTGCTGGAAAAAGATGGCAAGCAGGGCTACGGCTTAAGAGTTGGTGTAGTGGCAGGAGGCTGTTCAAGCTATATGTATGATATAGGATTTGAAAAAACTCCAAAAGGAAATGACACAGTGATTGAGGAAAAAGGAGTCAAGGTGTTTATTAATCCCGAAAGTTTAGCCTTTATGAAAGGCGCAACAGTTGATTATAATGACACATTAACGAACGCAGGGTTTAAAATAAAAAACCCAAATGTCAAAACCAGCTGCGCATGCGGTCATTCTGTTGGGTAGTATTTTAACAATATTTATTAATTGTTGTTTATTTCTTCAGAAGCATTAGCATGATAAGCGTAAAAGTATTTGTTGACAGGGAGAACAAAAATACTGAGATTAGATTAACTGATAATTCGGTTGTCAGCGACTTGCTAAAAAAACTTAGGGTAAATCCAGTTACTGTGCTGGTTTCAAGAAACAATCAATTGATTTTGGATGAAGAGCGATTAAATAACAATGATGAGATAAAGATTTTGAGCGTTATTTCAGGTGGTTGAATGTGGGTGGAGAAGATGCAGGGCAATCTGGATTTAGTTTAGCAGATAGAGCTAGGGATGTGGGTGGCAGTAAATTTGCGCGTGCGAATGAGCTTTACAAGCTGTTTGGCCTCTTTAGAGGAGACCTTGAAGCTATTATAGGATACGCAAGATTGTTTCTGCAAGGGACAGAAGAGTCAAGAGGAAATGAAGATGCCAAGCAACAGGCTTATGAACTGCTTAACGGAATTAAGGCGTATTTTTGCGAGCAGGTTCTAATGTATCCAACTGGAGTGGAAATGCTGGCTGCGAAAGCAAAAGAGATTGTTCCTAAATTTGAGTCAGGCATGGCAAGGGTATTTGAGCGGCGTGAGCCTGAAGGGATAGAAGAAATGGATACTGCTTACAGATTGATTTGGGGACCATGAACTGCTGCAACGAAAAATCAGTTATAGCGCTGCCTTCGGGCGAGAAGCTTTGCAAGAACCATTTCATAGTGTATTTTGAGGGCAAAGTATTCAGGACAATAAGGCAGTTTGACTTAATTGGCAAGGAAGAGAATTTGGGAGTTGCGTTGTCCGGCGGCAAAGATTCATTGACTCTTTTGCACATCTTAAAAAGGTTGTCTGAACAAAATCCCAAAATAAGGATTAATGCAATTGCAATAGATGAGGGAATTAAGGGTTACAGGGACAAAACATTAGAAAAGGCTAAAGAATTTTGTGATAGAAACAGCATAAGATTGAATATTTTCTCGTATAAAGAAGAATTCGGGTTGACTTTGGATGAGATATTGAAAATCTTAAATGTCAAACCATGCACAATATGCGGTATATTCAGAAGATACTTGTTAAACAAAAAATCGAGAGAGCTGAAATTGACAAAGCTTGCCACAGGCCATAATCTTGACGATGAATGCCAGTCAATCCTTATGAATCAGATGAAGAACAATATAGTGGCATCAGCCAGGCTAGGAGCAAAAGTTGGTTTGATTCAGAACAGCATGTTCGTTCAAAGAATAAAGCCGTTATACCTATGCACAGAAAAGGAAGTAACAGCCTATGCTTTCTTAAATGGGCTTCTTGAAGAATTTACAGAATGTCCAAATGTCCCGCAGTCATTCAGGGCGCAAGTCAGGGACATGTTGAATGGTTTGGAAAACAAGTTTCCCGGGACCAAGTACTCAATTGTGAATTCGTTCCTGCAGAATCTGCCATCGTTAAAACAAAGGTTTAAAAATGAAGAAGTAAAAGCATGCGCTAAATGCAACGAGCCAAGCGCGAATGAGATTTGCAATGCCTGTGTTTATTTGGGAAAATTAAATAATATATTAACTGGGGTAAAATAAAATGGATTATCATCAGCCACCGGCAATTGTGGAAAGGATTGAAGATCCTGCTAATTGCGGCAGCAAACTGCAAAGATTGATGAATGGGAACCTAAGCCCTAAAGAGATTTCTGAAATAACGATGGTGCATCCGATCTCGATAGAAGATAGATTGGCGTATTTTCCTCCTCCAAGCGCGAGACAAGTTCCCAACATTAGAGAAGGCTTATCAGCACCATTTTCTTACATATTTTATAGGAATCAGAAATCTGAAAGAGGCTGGGACTTCGCTCTTGTTATAACTAAGAAGGGTGTTCCAGTTGGAGTGTATTACAACAGGGGAAAAGTTATCAGTGCTTATGGGATGGTTGTACCCAGCGACATAGTTTTTGACTTTTATCAAAATCCACTAAATCATCATGAAGAGGGTTTTGATCTTGAAAATCTAAAGCTATATATAAGCAGATCGCTGGCCGTTTGCACAAATGAGATGAGAGCGAGGCTTGATGGTGAATTCAAAGAAAGATCTAAACAACAAAAACCGCAAAATAAAAAAGGCCAGATTCCAGACATTTATATGCAAAAAAGATCACAAGTTCCTAAACAACAAAAGTTTATGAGACAAAAAATAGTTGGATAAGCAAAAAGTATTTATACCTTAAAGACATACAAAAAGCTAAATAAAATCGGAGGTCGATTAAAAATGCACACATTGCCAAAGTTACCATACGCCTATAATGCGCTTGAGCCTTATATTGATGAATTAACTATGACGATACACCATACAAAGCATCATCAAGCCTATATTGACAAATTAAATGGCGCAATTAAAGGGACAAAGTTTGAAAATATAGATGTTGACGAACTTATTAAGAAATTGAATGATGTGCCTGAAAACATAAGGACTGCTGTAAGAAACCACGGAGGAGGGCATTCAAATCACACTTTCTTCTGGGAGATTATGGCTCCTGATGCAGGCGGCGAGCCGCATGGAAATGTTGCAGAAGCAATAGAAAGCACTTTTGGCACCTTTGACAAGTTCAAGGAAGAGTTCACAAACGCTGGCTTGAACAGGTTTGGCTCAGGATGGGCATGGCTCGTTGTAAATAGTGGAAAATTGGAAGTTTACAGCACTGCAAATCAAGACAGCCCGATAATGGAAGGAAAAACTCCGATTTTGGGAGTTGATGTGTGGGAGCATGCGTACTACATTCTTTATAAGTCAGCACGAGTGGAATATCTAAAGAATTTCTGGAATGTTATAAACTGGCGACAAGTAGAAGAAAATTATAAGAAAGCCGTTAAGAAGTAATTAATCACAAGATTAACAGATAAATTTATTTATTAGTTGTCAAATTATAAAGTTATGCGGAGTTCATTGGAAAGAATTGCAAAAGAACGGCCAGATGAGCTAATCATTCTGAATGATTTTGAGCCTCATTGGTATCAGCTTGGCCAATTATATGATGAAAAGTTAGGTAGAATACAGCTAAGTGAAACTTTAAGGGAGATTTTCGAATTGTACATGTCACGCTTGCTGTTGCCTGTAAAGTTCTCGTTTCATAAAGAGCTAAAAAAACTTGCTCATGGCTATATAAGACGAGATGAAATAGGAAGAGGTGCTTATTGCCTTGGCGCAGCTCATTACTTTTGGCAGAATTTTGTTGTTTTGGATAAAAAATGTTAGAAAGAAGATTAACACTAGTTGCAAAAAATCATTTTAATCCAGACGGGGTAAGATGGGAATCTGAAGATATTAAGAGGGTATTGACAATTTATGATGCAAGATATGGAATGGCACAATTAACAGGTGAAGAGTTAAGGCAACACCAAATCGTAATAGAAGGATTAGATGACGAAAGAAGAATTCGCTTGTATAATGAAATGTCAAGAATAGCTGGATTGTTGGCACTGACCAGCCCGGCAGAATCAAAAAGGTTGATGGAAGCAGCAAGGTATTTTCGAAGAACATACGTAAATGTTTATGCCGTATGAATTATTTTTCCATAGCTCAAGATTAGTTTGAGATTAAGTTAAATTTATAAATAGTTTTATTTATCCTTACAACATGAATTCGCAATATGGGCCGGTAGTAGCTGCATTAAATAATTATCGTGTAAATGAAAACAATGTTGTGACGAATTATTTAATGGCTGCTCTGCGTTGGTATGATTTAGCCACAAGACGCATCGATACAGATTCTAGGATCGAAAGAATCATTAGAAATGAATTTCTTGAATCGTCTACATTTTATAGAGCAAGAATTCATGAAATGTTAAGAAAACAAGTTGACAAATTAAGAAGCATTGGTAATTTGAAAGAAAAATTGGGTGAAAAGGAAAAAGGGCAAGAGTTGAGGGAGATAGCTGATTATGTAGCTGCAGCGGCAGATTATTTCAGAAGACAGTTTATACCGCAAATAGGTGTTAGAACTCCGGAATTTTTTCTTACCTCAGTGGATGGTGCTATTCAAGGTGGAAATGAGCATCCTTATAAAAGGCAAAGGTCCGCTCCAGACGATCCTCGCAGAGAAAGATTTGAAGTGGTAGGTGACATAATAACACCATCACAGTTAAAAAGGTTAGTTATTCCTCAGGACCATCCTCTACACATCCTTTTTTCTTAGCCTCTTTCAATTTCTTAGTCAACCCAATCTTCTTTTTGCATTTCTGGCATTCAAAAACGTAAGAAGGGGCTCCTTCAAAAGTTTTCCTTTTGTATTCTGTTACTGTCTCGCCTTCATTTCCGCAGTAGGGGCATTTGTATTCAACGTTAAGCAATAAGCTATTTTCAACCTGCTCATTGCTCTCCTTATAGCCGCAGGAATAGCATATATAATGGTCAGCTTTTTTATCTATTTTGCCTCCCTTTTTCTGAGGCTTTCCCATCACATCATTTTTGCATTTAGGGCAGTCTTTTCTGAAAACCCACGCCATTGCACTTCCGCTTTCTATTGTTCTATTTGTAAAATAAACACATTCCTCCATGCTGTTCGGTTTTTTCAATGCCATCTTAGCTTATGCCTCTTATTTTTTTCCAGATAGGAACTGCGCCTCCATAACTTAGATTGTTTATAAAATCTTCGCTTAGGTTTGTCCTCTTCCTGATTTCCTCTTGATAAAGTCCCAATGTTATATTGACTGGACAAAAATGGTTGATTACGCTGCTGTCTTTTCTCGCGTCATTTGAAATCTGATAAAAGGATGCATTGAGAAATAGCGCGTCCTTGAGCGACAAACCAGCTGATTTTGCCTTTTCAGGGTAGTTGCCAACAAGCTTCCTCAATAAATCAACAGATTTGAAACCCTTTATTGCAGACTGATTTCTGAGGGCTGCAGATTCTGTGATAAGCGGCCTTATTTTGCATCCGAATCCAAACTTTGTAGTGCCGGACTTGCCGTATTTTTGGGATTCTATGTAAATCCTTTCAGCTTCCAAGTTAAGTATCCTATATTCTACTACAAGGTCAAACGGCTCCTGGTCAGTCGCAAGCCTGAGTTTTTGAATTTCTTTGAATTCCTTAAGCATAGAATCTATCTGCTGCGCATTATCTGGATAGGTGCTTATAGTTGTGTTGTATTTGAGGTTTGCAGCATTAATCTGCTGAACCGCGTAATTGAAGTCCTTTTGATGTGCGCATCCTGCTGCAAACAGCACAAGCACAATAAAAAAAATCCTTGGTAGCATAAACATCCTGTTAAAGAATTAAAAAGACATTATTAAATCTATTTATTTTATTCAAAATAAGACAGCTGCAGAAAAACTATGATTTCTGGAGTCTTCTGACTCTATTGATTATCAGGCAGCCAGAATAGCTCTTACCTTTTTAAACACCTCTTTCCTACTAAAGCTCATGGACAAGAGATTTTTGCCTGTATCATGTCAAGAAACTTGATGGAAATCATATCTATGGAGTTGCAATTGGCTTGACTCTTGCAGCGGCTGCATATGCAGGAGGGGGCATCTCAGGAGGAGTTTATAATCCTGCAGTCGCTTTAGGGCTAATGATTTTTGGATCGCTGACGGGCGCTCATGGCTTCAATAGTCTGATTATTTATCTTATTGGGTCATTTGCAGGCGCAATTCTTGCGGCATGGTCTTTCAAATATTTTAATTCAAAAGATTCTTAAACAAACTGTTTGTATCAATTTTGATGTATATTCCGAAAAAATACGGCCAGAGCAAGATTGACAAATGCCCTTTCTGCCAGAAGCACGCAACAGCCATGAACAGCCAGAAAGTTCCTGTCTGCCAATTACATAAAGAAGAGATGCTTGACAACCTTAGATGCGTTTGCGGCTCGCCTCTTGAAACTTTGCACGGTAAATTTGGAGTGTTTTTTTCATGCATGAAATGCGGCAACATGAATCTAAGGAAAACCCTGGAATTCAATTCAATAAAGCCTAAAATAAATAATACTGCTAAAAATAATGAAAAAAATCAAGCTAAAAAAGAAACAACAGTCAGGAGCGATGACCCAAGATATTTTGACTAAATACGTTGAGCTGAACACATTTCTTAGAATAATTGGAGTCAAAGGAACAGGGGGGAAAATCAAGCACATCATCTGCTCGGGTTCTGTCAAGGTCAACGGAGAAGTTGAGACAAGAAACCAAAGAAAATTAAAGGTAACGGATATTGTTGAATATCTTGGAAAAGAGCATATAGCCAAAGGGGAAATGATAAGGTAACATGTGCGCGCTGTTAACATCGTGCACAATACAAAGTATCGGTGCACCGATAAAGCCAAAGGCTGATTGGAGTTATGACGCAGGGGCACACTCACAAAAAAAAACAGTAAGAATCGGGGCTTCTGGAAAATTTTTTACAGATTAACAGAAATTCTGAGTTGCCAGTACTTTTCCATCATTAGAAACAGCAACACCAATACCCTCACTTTTCCAGTAAGATGTTAGTATATTCTGCCTATGTCCAGGGCTATTCATCCATCCTTCGACAGCACTTTTAGCTATTTCGTCTGGTGTCAACCATTCTCTGTTAGACTCAACTCCATTAACATATTGTATTGCGCCATAGGTCCAGCCCTGATGAAGATTTTCCGCACCCTTATAAATATAATTCCCTGCATAAATATCGCAACTAAATCCAACTTGGGAGTATCTCCACGAAAAATCATATCCCTCAGGTGAATCATGACTAAAATAATCTCTATTAACCATATCTTCACTATGTTTTCGTGCGGCTAAAGCAATTTTATCATTCCACGATAATTTTGATAAATCATATTTCTCTCTCTCGATGTTAATAAGTCCGTGAATTTTTTCTTCTATCGAATTTATAGTTGGTTTAGTTAAATCCAAACAAATATCTCCAGATTGCCTGAATTTTGAACCATATGGGCATCCACAAGTTGAAGCTTTATTTACTAATATCCCATCATCACAATAAAGGGGTTTATCATCAGAACATTCATCATAAGCAGTTCCATCCTCACAGGTTTTGATACAATTGTCGCCTCTTTTGACATATCCATCTGGACAACCGCATTTATTAGGATTGTAGATAAAATTACCCCCTATACACTGCATTTTTAGTTTTGGAGAACAATCTGGCTCGATAGTTTCATCAGAACATTTAACCTCAATTATGCACTGATTTTTGTAAATCCTTTCTCCTGATAGACATCCACATTTTTGGGGTTCTTCTTTTAATCCATTGATGGAACAGTATAATGGTTTTTCATTAGAGCAAGAATTAATTTTTGTGTCGTCCTCACAAAGAATTTCCTTTCCAATGAGTTTGAAAACCAAATTTCTAACCAAAGGATACTTTGGACTTGTTCTCTTTATAGTAATTTGCTCAGTATAGCTTACTACATTTTTTACTTCTATCTGTTTAGCTGGTTCTCTTTTATAGAGATTTATGTTTTCGACATTTAATTTTAAAGTCTTGTATTCCCTCTTAAAAATTCCTTGAACAGAATACAATTCTTTTGTCTTTCCAAAGTCAGGTAAATATTTCTTTAATTCATTGTAATATCCATCCAGCAAAACCTTATTATTGTAGTCGTCCACAATTGAAAACACATGAACGCCCATATTTCCATCTCCTTCAATGCTTCTCTCAAGAAAACCATTTAATGTAACTTTCTGTTTATCAGAAGCATAAATATCGTTAAGATATTCAGAAAAAGATATTTTATTTGAGATATTCTCTAGTGATGTAACAGTCTTTGCATTCGATATATTCTTTAATTCTTGTATCGTTACTGTGGCAGATGTTAAATAAAACAATAGACCTATCAAAAGTAAGAGTGCTAATCCAAATACATAATAAATAGGTTTAATCTTAGATGGTTTGGGTTTTGGAGGTTTAGTGGATTTTTTCTTGGCTTCCTTATAAATATCATTCCAGTATGAGAATACATCTATAGAGTATACCTCGTAAATCTTCTTTACAAATTTATAACAAGCATTATCTAGCTTCTTTTCAAATGAATTATTTTTAAGAATAATTATTAAGATATTTAACATTTTTTGTATTTCATGTTCCTTTATTCTTTTATTTTGTAATATTTCTTTTCTTAAACTTCGCAAACTAGACCTAACATTCTCATTTAACTGAACATCAAAAGAGGCATCAAAAACTTTACTGACAAAAACCTTAGAATCTTTTTCCTTTGGTGGCTTTGGTCCTTCAGGCTTGGGTGGTTCAGGCTCTGGTTTAATAGGCTTTGGAGTACAATCGTGCAATGTAAAATGCCAATTTTCTTTGGTGGTCGATTTATTACAACGTGGGCACTTGCAATCATGTTGCCATGGATGTCTAGTGTCAATGGTAACCCATTTTTTGCATATATGACATTGATAAGGGGGATCCCAGTCTTCCGTTTTACCAAAAATATATGGGTCTTTATATGGTTCTGGATGTTTTGACTCATTCATGCAATATGGACATGGTGGGCAATCAAGGCAAAGATGAATGTTATCTGGAATGCCTAACTTAACCTTTTTCCTAAATGAAAAAGAGGGATGGGGTATAATATGCTTCTCGCAGAAAAATTTGCCACAGAATCTGCATTTGTTTAATTTTCCCTTATGTGGACTTATATGATAATGACAGCCTTTAGTTTCGTCTTCTGGAAAAGTCTCATGAAGGGCATGAATCAAAAAAGAGTACGCTTCATTTACCTCTTTAAATTTTTCAGTAGCATCATCGCTTTTGTTTCTATCGGGATGATACTTTTTGGCTAAGCTCCAGTAAGCTTCTTTAATCTGCTCTTTAGTAGCGTTTTTGTTTACCCCTAAAATCTTATAGTAATCTTTTGCTTTTTCCATTTAACTTAGACCAACCCCAATATATGAAAGCCAAAATATATCTATAAATACTTTGCTATGTTTTTTCACGTCAAGAACAAGTAAATTATAAATACTCAGCCAATCACTATTTTACTATGGCAGAAGAATATATAATAGATACTTCAATTTGGGTTGACATTTACGAAGACAGGAAGGGCTATAACAATGAGCCACTGGGTGATTATGCCTTTAATTTACTTGCAAAAATAAAAGCAAAAGAAAGTGCTATTGTGCTTACTGATTTTCTTATCAAAGAGCTTGAGACGCTTTATTCAGTTGCGGAAATTAATGGAATGTTCAAGCCTTTTGAAAAAATTATAAAAAGATTATTGCAACAGAAAAACAGCGAGAAGAAGCCAAAAAGATAGCCGAGGAAAGAAATGTGCCTGCTGGGGATGCTTTGCATGCTATAATAGCAAGAGACAATGACTTAATTCTTGTAACAAGAGACAGTCATTTCAGAAAGCTAGAAGATATATAAAAACACTACAGGCCGGAAGAACTTATCTAATTTTTCTATCAAGCTCTTCAAAAACTTTCTTCCTTATTTTTTCCAACTGCTCATCGCTAGTTTTCTTTTTAGAAACTCCTTTCAGATGTGCGATTTCTATCATAGCTTCTTTTAGCTTGGTTTCTTCCACTTTTTCCCTAAGGGCATTTCTGATAAATTCTGTCCTATTATGATAGCCCTGTTTCTCCACAATAGAGTCTATCTCTTTCAAGAACATATCATCCAGCTTTAGAGTAATCATTTCAGTTGTCATATAGCCATTGTATATACAACAGATATATAAGCTTTTCGCCCCTATTCCATAAATTAACTTATAAAATGTTAAAAATCGACTTGAGTGTGCCCGGAGCAATAGCTGATTTTAACACTGATTTCTAAAAGATTTATTAAGCCCATTCAATTTCTTGCACGTATGAACTACAAAGGGCTTGAACTGGACAAATTCCAGGAAGATGCAATAAAAAATATCGAGCACAACAAGTCTGTGGTAGTTTCAGCTCCTACAGGATCAGGGAAAACACTTATTGCAGATTATATCATTGACAGGGATTTCAGAAAAGGGATAAGAGTAATCTACACTGCCCCGATAAAAGCCCTTTCAAACCAAAAATACAAGGAATTCTCAAGGAGCTATGGGGAAAAGAATGTTGGAATAATAACTGGAGATGTGCAGAAAAACACTGACGCGCTCATACTGATAATGACCACCGAGATTTACCGTAACATGGTCTTGAGCAACGACCCTTTCATCAGCGAAGTCTCCTATGTGATTTTTGACGAGATACATTACATAAATGATATTGAAAGGGGCTATGTTTGGGAAGAATCAATAATCTTCTCAAAGCCTAATGTAAGGGTGCTGTGCCTGTCTGCAACAATCCCAAATGCTGATGAGTTTGCAAGATGGATTGAAGCGATAAAAGGGCACGATGTTGTTGTTGTCAGGCATGATAAAAGGCCTGTGCCGCTTCATGTGAATTTTTATGATGCAGAGCTTGGCATCACCACTTTAAAGAACCTCAAGGATGCAATGGACATTCCAGATTATCACAAGGTTATGCCAAGGCACTATGGATTCAGGCAAAAGCAAAAAGCAAAAATTCCCTCCCATTTTGAGCTAATAAAGGATATTAAAAACAACCTTCCTTGCCTATTCTTCAGCTTTTCAAGGCAAGGATGCCAGAAAAAGGCGCTTGAGCTTTTCCAGAAAAGCATGTTCCAGCTGAACCCTAAAATTTCATCCTTTGTAAGGAACAAGCTTTCGGGCACAAGCCCTGAAATAAACAAGCTTGACTCTGCCAGGATTTTGAGGCAGGTACTGCCTTACGGGATAGCGTTCCACCATGCAGGCATGCTGCCAATCCTCAAAGAAATAGTGGAAGAACTTTTCGAGAAGGGTATGATAAAAGTTTTGTACACAACTGAGACCTTTGCTGTTGGAATAAACATGCCCGCAAAGAGCGTCTGCTTCGAGGTATTGAGAAAATTTGACGGCATATCTTTCAGGCTCATGAATTCAAAGGAATATTTCCAGATTGCAGGAAGGGCTGGAAGAAGGGGGATTGACAAGGAAGGGTTTGTCTACATAATGACCGAAAGAAAATTTTTTGAATATGAGAGAGTGAAAAGAATAATTCATTCAGACACATCCCCAATAACATCGCAGTTCAGGCTTTCTGTAAACACAGTTCTGAACTTGATAATGCAACATGATGAGAAAGAGATTGATGAGATATTGTGCAAAAGCTTCCATTCGTTCCAAAAATACGGAAAGAAATTCATGGACAGGGAAAACATTGTGAGCCATAATGCTTTCTATAACTATAAGAAGAAGCTCGAAAAAATGGGATATGTGCAGAGAAACAGCCTGACTGAGAAAGGAGTTTTTGCCTCAAAAATCTATTCTGATGAAATATTGATTGGAGAGATATTTGCAACCGATTTTTACACTAAATTGAATGAATATCAGATGCTCATGGCTGTTGCATGCTTGTGCTATGAGGCAAGGGAAAAAACAGAATTCTTTAGAAAACGCCATTCAAAATTGACAGACGAGCTTAAAAGGATGATTTGGAAAAATGACTATCTTAAGCATGAAAAGCGCTTCAGGGAAATTGGAGAGCTGACCGCATTGATCCATTCCCTTTATTACGGGCAAAATTTATTGAAAATAATTGAAAACACAAATCTGCTGGAAGGCGATATTATAAGATTTTTCAGGCAAATTGAAGACAAGCTCAGGCAGATTAAAAGCGCTACAGAAGACAGAAGCTTGAGGGACATGCTTTCAAACTGCCAGAAGATTGTTGAGGATTGTGTGGGTGAGTTTGACACTATTTGATTACTTCTTTCAGGATAACACAAGCAGCCAAATTTCCGCAACATTTAAATAGAGAAAATAACTACTATCAAATAATTACAAAAATGAAGATTGCAGCTTTTGCTATCCTGTTTGCTATTTTGGTAGCCGCAGGCACCTTAGCGAGAGGCATTGAGATAACTGAAATAGATGTGCATGTTGATTATGATGAGGCTTATACTTACAGGATAGAGAACAGGGACAGAATTGATTTTGTGTCTGTTCCAGTTGCAAACAACACAAAAATAAGCGCAGATATTCTGCCTGGCTCTAATGTGACATTTACCGTAAGAGTTGAAAACACTTTCCAAGGCGAAGAGCCTGACTTTAAGGGGGTATTTTTGACTATAACTATCGAGGACATAGATGACGGCGCGGATTTGGAGGAGGAGAGCATAGACTTTGACCTTGAGCCAGGCGACGATTACAGAGCAGATGTAAAATTTTCCATTCCAACTGATGTGGACTCCGGAACATACACTTTAGTCATTGATGCTGAAGGGGAAGACAAAAACGAGACTTCATTCGAAACAAAGCTTGTCCAAAAAATAGAGGTCAAGAAGCAAAGCCATGATATAAGAATCGCAAAAGTATTATTGAACCCGAGCATTGTTGACTGCAGCAGAAAAGCAAAGCTTACAGCAGAGATAGTCAATGCAGGCTCAAATCCCGAAAGCCAAATTGCTCTTGAATTCAAAGCCCCAAGCTTGGGCATTAATTCATACGACACTGACCTATTTTTAGAATCCTCAGACGAAGCAAGCGATGAGGAAAAGATGTATACAAAAACATTAAGCATAGAAGCGCCGCCTTTTTTTCAAGCAGGAACATATCCAATATTTATAAATCTTTATTGGAAAAATTTTATCTTATTTGACCAGAAGACAGCAGAATTGACAATTAAAGATTGTGCGTCTTCTGTAAAGAAAGAAGTAAAAAAGGAAAAACAGGCTCAAGAAGTGATTAACAAAACGCAGGCCGTTAAAGCAATCCAGCCTAAAGAAGGACAAAAAAGTGAAAAGATGCAGGAATTAATAACATCAACAGAAGAAGTGTCAATTTTAAAGTCTCCTCTGCTTTTTTCAATGCTTTTTGGAGGCGTTGTCATAATCATACTAGCTATGCTGGCTACTGTAGGTTATTTGAAGAGCAAAGCGCAATAATGCTTGAATTGCATTAGAAAATTGGGGGTTATAAGATTTGATGCGAAAACAAATAATAAAATTTAAGCTTTTGATAGTGGTTTTCCTATTGATATTTACAGTTAATGCTGTCTTCGCACAGAAATATATAAAAAATTCTTTTCCGGCTTTTAATGGTCATGTCATATTCTGCGATTCTAACGACAAAAGAATAAGCTGCAGAGACCTTGGCGATGGGAAAAGCCATTCTTGCGGCGAGTTTGGCGCGAATGGATGCCAGGCGCTTGAAGGCAGTAACAATGGGGGAAGCCCAGGATGCCTTATAACTTGCGAAAAAGTTAGCAATATTCCTTCCTCTGATGCTTCGAATCTTTCAAATGCTTCAAATGCCACTCATGTTTTTATAAATGAGGCACTTGCTAATGGGCTTGACGACCCTGATTCCGAATGGATTGAGCTTTTTAACAATGGCAGCGCTGATGTTGATTTAACAAATTGGAACATATCTGAAACTGCAAGCGCCAATTTCACGCTAAGCGGCATAATTCCTGCTAAAGGCTTTGTTATTTTAACAAGAAACGTCCAGCTTTTTAATTTGACATACCCAAAGGTTAGCTTGAGCGCGATAAGCATAATAAACATCACTACACCAAATTTCAATTTAGCTGATGCAAGCGGCGAGATACTTCTTTATAATGCATCAGGGGCTTTGGCAGACAGGTTTGAATATGCGCAAGCTGCAGGCAAAGCTTTTGAGAATATTTCAATCGGAAGGTATCCTGACGGAAGCCCAAGCATAATCAACCTAACAATTCCATCACCGGGGGCAAGAAATGATGCCCAAGCTCCAAAACTCAACAAATGGATTAACCCTTCAGCTAACAGCACAAAAGTAGGCGCTTTGATTAACATTACAGTCAACATAACAGATGATACAACACCGGTAAATTCAACAAAAATAAACTTGAACGGAACGGAATTCCAAATGTCAAGCAACGGGGAAATATGGACATTTCTATGGAATACAAGCGCGTTTGCCCAAGGGCAGTACAATATAACTGTTTTCTTCAATGACAGCTATGGAAAATCAGGGGCTGACACTCTCTTCAATATAATTGTAAACAATAGCCCATTTGTTACTGCTTTTTCACCAGCAAATTTGAATATAACCATACCGGAAGGGTTTACCCAGCAATTTAGTTTAGATGCGCTTGACCCTGATGATGCTTTGCTTAATTTTTTTTGGTTTATTGACAATATCCTAAACAGCACGAACCCTAAAAATTTCTCTTACACGCCGAGCTTCAGTGATAATGGCACTCACACAGTAAATGCAACAATAAGGGATTCCTCATCAAACCAGATTTCAATTAAATGGACAGCAATAGTAACAAACTTTAACAGAGCGCCTGTTTTAGATGCAATTTCAAGCAAGGCAGTAAATAAAAATTCGAATCTTGCCTTCAACATAACAGCAACAGATTTGGACAACGACACTTTAGCATTTTCCAGCAACCGCTCAGGGATTACAATAACAAAAATAAATAATTCAGTGGCAACAGTGTCATTTACTCCAACAAACCTGGATTTAGGGAGCAATATAGTGAACCTCATAGCAAGCGACGGCTTTCTGACAGACTCAAAGATTGTAGTGATTACTGTAAACGCAGGAAGCAATAATGCGCCGATTATAACATCTTCTCCGATAACAAGCGGAACAGTCAGCCAGTTGTATAACTATGATGCTGATGCACTGGATTTAGACACTGATATTTTGATATTCTCATTGGCATCAAACGCAACCGGCATGGTGATTAACAGCGCAACAGGGCTGATAAGCTTTACTCCTGCCTCAATAGGTGTTTTTGCAGTTAATGTAAGTGTATCTGATCTTGTAGCGATAAACAGCCAATCCTATACGCTTATTGTATCAAATGCCAGCATATCACTTCCATCTTCTGCAATAAACAAAAGCAAGCTGCAAATAATCGACGTGGATGCAAAGATTGATGGCAAAAAAAGGAGCAACCTTAAAGACAATTCAAAAATCAGCAGAGAAGCAAAGCCAGGCTCTAGCATAGAATTTAAGGTTACTGTAAAGAACGATTTCACAGACAGCGAAGATATAAAAATAGAAGATATTGCAGTCAGGACAACTATAGAGGAAATAGACAACGATGATGACTTGGAAGAGGAATCCAAGGAATTTGACTTAAGGGCGCAGAGCGACAAAACAGTCACATTCAAGTTTGAGGTTCCATTGAATGTTGAAGAAGGAGATTATAATGTTTTCATAGAAGCTGAAGGTGAAGACGAAAACGGCAACGAGCTCGATGACGATTTTGAAGTTGAAATTGAAGTTGAGAAGGAGAAACATGACTTAAGATTCTTGAATTTTGATTTAAAGCCTGAAACAATAAGCTGCAACAGGGAGTTTAGCCTTGACTACAAAGTGATAAATGCTGGTCAAGAAGACGAATCAAATTCTGCTGCAGGCATAAAAAGCGCTGATTTGGGGTTGGATTTGTTTGAAAAAGGAATATCTGTTGATGCGGGCACAGACAACAATATATTTTCAGGCGCGCGAAGGATTAAGCTCAATAGAAGCATAGAAAGCGGCTCTTATGCAATAACGGCGGATTTGTATTCTGAAGATGGCATTCTTCAAGATAAAAAATCTGAAACTATAAAAGTAGAGGACTGCATAAAATCAAGTGAGTCCAAAGAAGATGAAGTTGTCTTGATAACGGGCGCTGATGAGAGTCGAAAAACGCAGTCAATGAGGCAGGAAATTGAAATCTCGCCGGTAAAAATACGCTCCAGCGATTCTGACAGAAACCTAAGGCTGCTTGCTTTAAGCACATTCATATTTGCAGGATTTTTTGTTGTTGTTGCAATACTGTTGTTTTTCGGATTTTGAATTGTAGCATTTCTTAGCCAGCATTATTTATTTCCCATGCTCTATTAACCTTCTCATCCTTTGCACAAAGTCCTCTGCAGTCTTGTAGTACCTGTCAAATTCCTCGCCTTTTATCTCAACTATTTCTCTGTGCGTGACCATTTTCATCAGCCGGTAGAAATTCCTCATTATTAATACATACTTATGCTCAAGCAGTTTTCTCTTTACAAGCTTTTGCTCCATCAAATCGGCTGCATGCTCTGGAGTAGGGGGAATCTCGCCTACTTTCATTAATGCGGCATGCGCCGAGTCTATAACTGCCCAATACAGGTCTATCACTGCCTGCAACAAATGCCATCTTGAATTGTGCAAAGTGTTAGGGGCTCTTGTGTAGTATGTCCATATACTCTCTTGGGTTGGCCTTATCCTGCCTCTCTTGAGCAGTGCCTGCAAAGGGTCAAAAAATCCTGAGTCAATCAAAGCTACCCCATCCCTAAGCAGATTAATCGCTATGGGATCACCATTTCTCATGTACTCCCAAAATGAGGTAAACCGCATTGTTGTAATGTGAAGCTTTGTGGAGATTTTTACAATGCTCCGTTGAACAATGAGCCTGTAGGCCTCAACAACCTCAGGAGACATATTCATAACCAAGTCGTCCAAAATAACAAGAAGGTCAATGTCACCCCCTGGTCCTTTTGTTTTGCGGGCAGTCGAGCCGAATATAACAACGGCCCTTATCAAACTGCCAAGCTCCTTATAGACTTCATTAGCAAATTTATAGGCAGTGTCAACATCCTCTTTGTAATAGCGCTCGAGATTAGGATGCTCTTTCTTAGGAATATCAAATTTCATTTTCTTAAAAAAATTTAACCTCCGAGGTTAAATTTTTTTCGTATTATAAAAGGTTTTGTTGTTTTTATGGGATAGTGACATAAAGGTTTAAAAAGGAGTTTAAGCAATATAACACAAAATATTATATAACAACAGCTATTCTCTTCCACAATGCTCTATGAATTGCAGCAAATATTCCATTCAATAATCAAATCCTTGGAAGTTCTATATGTTATTGAGGGCGTTAAGCCATGCGCAAGAATACTTGTTTTTGAGGATGATTTGGAAAAAATAATTGATTTTCTCATGAAAAATCAATTATTTTTTAGTTTATCTGACTTTAAGGTTTTAAAACAAACTATACAAAGCGAATTTTATTCCGATAAGTCAATTAAAATCCAAAAAAATGCACTCCAAAAAGGGCATTTTTTTGTTTATTTGTCAAAAACCAAAAATTTTGCAGAAAAAGCAAAATTTTTGGAAGAAAATAATGAGCATAAGGATTTGGGCTTACTGTTAGGCTATCCAGAATGTTGCTGCGATTTTTTTGTAGATAATTTTGATGAGAAAAACACCGATTTAACGCTGAAAATCCTAAATAACTCCGATGGGCTTGAGTTTGCATTTCATACAAATATTGCTGCAAGGCATTTTGATGTTGCTTTGCTGAGCCATTTTCCCCACAGGTTTGACTGCAAGCCGTCAATTGAAATTGCTAAAAACAACCTAGAAGCAATAAAAGAATATTCAAAGCCGTTAGCTGCGATGTTTTTAGGTGTTCTGCAAAGCATTGTTGTTTACACAATTGGCGAAGGCGTGTTCCTGCTCAGAAAATGCGAGAAAATCGGCAATGAGTTTATTTATGGGGATATTCTAGCTACAGAGAAAAGCAAGCTGTACTTCCTTATCAGCTCAAATAAGCGATTTGGCATTATTAATAAAACTAAGTTTGTTGTTGGCGATATGATTATAGATGGGCCACAATATGGAGTAATGCTCTTCACTTAGCATATAAGCTCACCAAAGTCCCATTTACCAAAAAAGCATCTTCTTTCTTCAAGAATCTTGGATGAAAATGATGGCCGTAATGGATAAGCTTGCCTTTCATTTCCCTGAGCAGCTTATCTTCGATTCCTCTTTCCAATGGTGCATCAGGGGCCAAAAATATAGCATCGTGTTTTGAGATGTTATGCGCAAAAAAATCCTTGTTATGGAAAACTGCATTGCCCACACCAAGCTTGGCTTTTATTTCTTTAGCCCTGTTGTGCAAAAAGACGTCTATCTCAACGCCTTCTGCATTATTGCAAAACAATGAAGCAATCAGCACAACTTTGCCGTCGCCGCTCCCTATGTCAAGAAAGTTTTTGAACTTCTGCAATCCTATCGTTTTGAATGCTTCATAAATCTCATCTGAAATTGAGGCATTCCAGAAGCCTTTAGAAGTGCTGAACATGGGAAGCTTTCCATTTCTTAGGAGTTCCAGATAAAATTTGTCATATTCTTTTTTTATTTGAGCAAAAAGGGGATTATTCATTTTTGTTTTTTAATATTTTCATTTAATTTAAATTTTTTTATTGACAAGCGGCATCCAAAACCAAAAAGTATAAATATAAGCAAATTATGCTGTTGGATATTATATCCAAGAGGTGTGACTTTGGCTTCAAATACATTGACCGAGAGAGTTGCTACGGACTTTGCTAGAGTAAAGTTAAAAAAAGCTTCTGTCAAAGTTCCCAAACTCAAAATTCAAAAAGAGAGTGGCAAAAGAGCCCTTAATCAAAGAAAATCTGATGCAGTTCCTATTTCTTCTTTAGTTAATATTCTCATAAAAAGTGCAATTGAGAAAGCCAAAAAAGAGCAAAAGGAAAAGGTTCAAGTTGAGGAAGAAAAGAGTTATACTGTGCTAAAAGAGGGCAATAAGCTGATTTTTAACGGCGGCTATGGCACTGTTTCTAAAGGCTATGGCGCAACCCCTCACGCATCTTATGTGGATTATGGAAAGCTGTTTAGTCATCTGGGCAGTTTTAGAGCAAAACAGCCTTATGAAAATATGGCAGAGCATGTTGGAGCATTAAACAGGGAAACAGAAAGCAGAAGCTTTGTTTTGGCTGATAAACAGACAATGGAAAGGGGTGCTGGGTATGTCAAATATTTCTTGGGAGGCATAGCTTTAAACCCAGATTCTGGAGCCCACCCATCATCATTGGTTCCAGTAGCAGGCATGAACTCATCAGAATGGGAGCAGTTTAAGATGTGGATGAAGCTTGATCCAGTTATGTATCTGCTTAAGATAAGAACTTCTTAATAACAGGAGTTGGTAAAAATTTTTATCTTGAATCATTAAACGAGAATGTCATGTTGTAAGATGTTTATGAAGCTTGACGCTGCTCTCTACAAGCTCAAGACCTCAACCTCCTAGGCAGTCCTACTTCCCTTTCTAACTTGTAGAAAATACTTAAGCCTGCATTTAATAAGTTTGAAACCTCTTCTCCTGCAGTTGAATACCTGTCTTGTATCAGCCTTTCTCCAGCCTTTCCCGCTTCGATTTTCTGTTCTTCACTTAAACTGCCGCCCATTGATACAGTATCATATAACCCTTTAAGTTTTTGATATGCGCCATATACTTGTTCAAATGCGACATAGCCTCTTGTGCCTTTCGCTAAAGCTGCTGGATGTGCTTCTTCCCTTGCAGTTCTCTCCAGTCTCTGCTCGCCGCTTGTTTCAAAAAGTCTTGAAATGTCAACAGCTCTTTGCTCTGGAGCAACCTCTTCAGCAATCTTGTCTGTTTTTAATGCCTGCATTGACTCTTTTATTAACGCCTCTATTTCAACTACTTCCTTCTTTCTTTCTTCCTCCATTAACTTAAGCTTCTTAATCCTTTGTTCAGGACTTAGTTTTGTAAGTTCTTTCTTGTCAATTGTCATTTTTAGAATTACTCTAAAGGAACAGCGCTCCAAAGCGTCCAGTCATTTGATGGCGCATAGCCTCCAAAGATGTAATAAGGCGGCTTGTTCTGGCCGAAAAAAGAGTATTGCACATCGCTCCATGTTTGGGGAACTCCCACACCTCTGAAGCCCATCCCATAAACAGAAGAGCCAAAGAAGCGCCATGTTTTCATCAGCCCGTGAAAGTCGCTTAAATCTGTTGATGCGTCAGCTCCCGGCTCAACAGTTACTGCTTTCTCATAGCCGTATTTTTTAAGTATTGAAACAATCTCTCTTATTGGGCTGTTGCCTTGGCCTGGAGCAAGATGATCATCATGATACCCATAATTATCAGCAAGGTGCACATTGCCAACCATGCCTTCTTTTGCCAAGCTTTCAACCTGGCTAAGAACCCATTTCTTGAAGTTATCATCATTTTGCTCTCTTGTCATGCGCGGGTCGTCCTGCCAGTACTTGCGCCATAAATTAATGTGCCCAGTGTCAAGTGTGCCTTTGATGTGCCTTTCAGCCAATTTTTGCGCCTCGTCTTTGCTTACCCCCATGTAATATGGATTTGACTGTTTAGTCCCTTCCTTTACATCTCCCGGTGCTAAGCTTACGCCATACTCAATTTCAGGCTGGGTAAGCAGCTCAACCATTCTTTCCCTGGATTTGCTGATTACCCATTTCAGCTCCTCCAGATGGCCGCCAAATCTTTCCGGAAATATATGCTCTACAGCAACCACAACAGGATTATTTGGGTCTCTTGTCTTTCTTAAAGCATGTATTGCTGCTTCTGCATAAAGCCTTACGCCGTGCTTCTCAAGCCTTTTGATTGGCGTTATGATGTGCTCTTTTGTTTCATGGGTGTCTACAGCTTGTTGCTCTTGCGATGCTGCTGTTGACCTATCATATTCCAACGTTCTTTGAACATCAAACATTGCCCTTTTTATTATTTCGCTCGGCATCTTCATTTCAGGCTGCACTATTCCGCTAACACTCCCAACAATCCTTAAAAGCTCCTCATCCTGCTTTAATAGCTTCCACTGCTCCTCCTTTGGAACAGAGCTCTCAAGCTGCTCGTAGAATTTTTTTGCCTCTTCGAGTTTATTTATTAATTTGATAGTGGCTTGGGCTCTTGCAGAAAACTGCAATGACCACCCTCTTGCAATGCCCTCCTGAGCCTCAAGAGTTGCTCTTACATAAGCCTCTTCTGGGTATTGTTTTTCATAGTAAGATAATTTTCTCTTCTTTTTTTCTTCCAAATACTTGTTATATTCTTCCGCCTCCCTCTTGAAGTCTTCAAAAGATTTAAGCCGCACATCAAATAAGTTCTTATCTTGGCTGTACTTGGGAACTCTGCCTTTTAGAGGGTCATAAGGGTCTGTTATTTTTCTATTTTGATAATCAATGTAATCACCTTCATAAATAATCCTGCCGCTTGAATCATGCTCTTTTCCCCTAATCCAAACCCTGTTTTTTCCATCTTGATCTGTCCCCCAGCCGCTTTTTTCAGCCCTGTTCCATACAGGATGCGCAACCAATCTGTTCTTCTGCACTGTCTCAATCTTTGCATGGGTTCTGTCATCAAGAAGCTCGAATCTCGCATCAACTTCTTGCGTGTGGGCTTGCTTAAACATCAATCTTCCACTCGGATCGCGAGCAAGATTAAGCCTGCTTGTCTCATCATCCATGTACATATCAGTCATTGGCCTTTCAAATTCGCCTGAATGGATTACAACTGAGCCCCCTCCTAAATCAGCTTGAAAGTCAATTGCTCTTTTCAGCTCAAACATATCCTGTGTCGCATTATAAATGGAGAAATTGCCCCTTTCATCCCTGCCCATCATTCCCATCAGCTGGAAAGAGGCATGTGTTGTAAACTTGACTTCATTAGCCATTGATAATTCCCTTATTGCCTGTCTTTGATCCTCGCCAAGCATTTCAGGAGTTTGAGCATTTCTTGAGCCCATCCTGTAGCCCGGAAATTGTATCTCAATGTTGCCTGCACCCATCCTTATTTTAGAGTAGATGCCTGCAACATTTGCAGCAGAAATTCCCATCGGAACACTCATTCCTATATCCTTTATTCCGAGCTCAGCACCGTAAGCTGGCTTTTCCCCATAGCTTTGAGGATCCATTGCATTAAAATAATCAACAACAGGATGGTGGGAGTAATAGCCAGCGCCGAATTTCATTTTGCACCTTTTTTATTGATTTTTTTAATTTTTACCAGTTCAGCATATCATGCTGCTTCTTGAAATGGTGATAAACATTCCACATAACTTTTTTGACAGTGTCCTCTGCCTTGCTTCTTGAAATTGCCTCTTTCATTAAGTCTGTTTGTGTTGGCTTTTTCTGCGCTTTCTTTACCTCACTTTTCACTTTGAAAGAGCCGAACAATTCTGCAAATCCTTTAAGAATCGACACAAACGGGCCTGGTCTTTTTGCAGGCGCTTTTGGCAACTCTTTCCTTTCCTCAAATTCTTCTCCAGCTTCCTTTAAGTACCTCATCAGCTCATCGCCAAGAGCCTCAAGCGCAGCCTTGACAGAGCCGTCAATCACGCCAAGCAGCTGGAAGTCTTCGTGCTCGCGCATTCTTTTGTAGCTTTCAATTTCCTTGTCTGACCATGCATAAGCCCTCAAATCAATTTCTATTCTGCCAAGATGCAAAGGGCCTCTTTGGTATTCCTGCGTGTAGCTCATTTCAGGCCTTGTCCTAAAAAGGTAGTGCATGAGAATGCACTGCTTTATCTTGTCATCTTCCTTGCCTTTTATTGCAAGCACTTCCACCTCAATCATAGAACTCTCAAAAGCGATTATCAAATCAGGTGTTTCTGTCTTGCTTTGGTCGAGCTGCAGCCTTTGTATATTCTTTAAGTAAGGCTTGACCCAAGTCATGTACATTCTTATAATTTCGAAATGTTGCCTTAAATATTTCAAAGTGAACCTTCTTCTGTTTTTTAATTCCTCATAAGTGTGCTCTTTCCATGCAAGGAATGACCTAACCTTTCTCTTTAGAACTTCCCTTACTTTTCTGTTGAATTGCCCCCTTTCCCTTTCAACTGCGATATCCACATCTTCCTGCTTTTTTGGATGAGTGCTGAAGAACAAATCAGGCAGAGTAGTGAATTGGACTTCCCTTGCCATTCCATAAACAGATGCCGGGTTTTTTGCGCCTTGCTCCACAAGGTCAACCCAAATGCCTTTTAGGGTTATTTCAGCGCTTTCTGCACTAGGGCTATTGGTGTAACTGTCTGCATAATAGCTCATCCTTTCATCAAGAATCCTCATCTCTCTTACAAGCTGGAACAACTCCCTGACCATCTTTCCTATTGTTGCAAGGAACTGGCTCACTTTGTCCTGCTGCAGCCCAATCCTCTGCTGAGATGCTCCGAAGAACGCAGAGTTTTCCGCTGCCGCAAAAACGTCTGTTATCTTATCAATTCTGGGGAAGCCGCCAAAATATCGCAAATAATGCAAAGTCCAGAAATAAGGCTCTTCAATAGAGATGTTATACCCTTCATAATGAAGCCTGTATCTTCTTGCAGGGGTGGGGTAGCCTGTTTTAATGCTTGCCTGCCTGAACTCCTCGCTTACTTCAATTTCATCAAAGCCATACTTTTTAAGCTCAGCTTGAGTCACCATTTCTTGCTCTTTTTTAGTTTCTTCCTCTTTTTTAAAATGTTAAAATTCAATGTAATTGTTGTTTTTAAAGTTATGGTTTTTAATTAATTATTGGCTCAATCATTCATAAATCCCAAGTTCATCATCCTCTTCAACGTGCCTTGACCTCTTTTCACTCAAGTTTAGCTCAATCACGTCTTGTGTCTTGAGTATCTCTTCAATCTCCCATCTTGTTTTGCCCATCAATTCAGCCAAATCTTCTATTTTCATGCACAACACCTCGCTTCTTTTTTATATGCAGTATAAAGCCTTCCTTATGCTTCTTAAACTCAAGTTCCATGCCTTTTTTCAGTCCCTCGTATTCTGCAAGAAGCTTAGGGACAGTGATAATCAACTGGCCAGAAGGAAGCTTTTGAATCTTTACCATCGTAATACTATTATATTTAATAATATTTATAATTATTTTTAGAATATTTTAATTAATAGTATTTAAGCTTTTCGGTTTTGTTTCAAAGAAAGCGTAACGAAAAAATTTTATTCTGCTCAAATTGCATTTTTTCCTGATACTATTGTTGAATAAAAACGCAAACAATTTAAATATACATATTTTCTAGCATACTATGGCGATGGACAGGCCTGCATGGGTAAAGGACAAAAAGGTAGCAGAGGATTTTGAAGTCATAAGAACAAAGCCTTATGATGACTACAAAGATCACAGGAATGATGATGGCTGCTACACTTTGATAAGAATATACTGGGACACGCACGAAATTGGAGTTGCTGTATGTGATTATCAGCATACAATCCTGAAAGAGTTCAGGGGCAAAAGAGCCAATGATGTCTATGTTGCAATTTTCAAATTTAATGACGAGCATAAGAAGAATTGGTTTAAGGTTCTGGACCATGCCGCATATCTTGGAAAAGAATTGAAGAAAGCCGAGATTTGCCTTGCTTTGGGCGTTGAGTATGTTCAGGAATAGGTTTTTAAGTTGTGTTTGATTTCTTCAACTTATGTTTAAATTTCGATTTAGAGGGCTTGAAGTCTTAGTGAATGAGCAAGTTAACACGCCTTTAGCTCACGAAATAGAGAAAAGAGCATTTGTTGATGAGCCAGCCGAAACGGTAGAAGGATTGGACTTTTTAAAAACGCATGGAAAACTATTGCTAGTAGAAAATATAGGAATTGCAGAATCAATAGAATTGGACGAATTATTAAGATTGGGCCTAGATGCACTTCCTCCTGAATCACCTCTCCGTATGATTGTAGAAAACAATAGAAAAAATGGCGTTTTAGAAAATGTTAAGGAAGAATATCAAGGAAGACCAAGATATCATTATTTGCACGCCATTGCTGTTGATGTAAAGGGACAAGGCTATGGTTCATGGTTATTTGGAGAAAGAACTAAAAGAATTTTAGGCAGAAACGAAATAGGATTTGGTTTTGTAATGCCTGATAACCTTCCAGCAATCAGGATGTATTTAAGGCACGGCGCTTTATTGGACAAGGTTGAGGAAGAAGTATACGTTAAAGGCCAACCTTATGTTAGAATGGTTCATGACGAAAGTTTTTCAGTGCCCTTTGTGCGCAGGGCAACATTATCAAGAAAAGATAAGCGGGTAGTTGAAATAGGCGCAAAAAGGTATTTGAGTGATGTCCGCGTTTATCTTAACGCAGGTTATGTTGGTACAAAATTTGAACAACCAAATAGATTAGTGTTCCAAAGAAGACTATAATCTTTTTATCTCCTCCACCATATCGCTTGCCAAATAAGTAAAACCTTTTTTCTTTTTCAACAGAATCTCACCGATTTTTTTGTTGAAATAGGATGCGTTTATAGCGCTCTGAAGCAAATCTTTTGACTGGGCCAAAAAGCCAGCGCACAATCCTGCCAAAACATCTCCTGTCCCACCCTTTGTCATTCCGGCATTTCCGCCCCTAATATAAAAAATCTTATCTTTTGAGATTATTACGTCAACCTTTCCTTTTAAGAGAATGACATTGTTTTTATTCAGAAATTTCTGAGTTGTTTTTTTGATTAATTTTGCTTTGAAAAAAAAATTTTTCTCGAGAAAAACTTTTTTTATAATATTTTTTTCAATTTTAGAATTAATCAAAAAATGCTCCAATTCCTTTGAATGCGGCGTGATTATTGAGTTTTCGGCATCGTGCATTGAAATAGATTTGATGGCGTCGGCGTCTATAACTTTTAATTTTTTAATGGATTTTATTGTTTTTTTGCAAAAGCGCATTGTGTCTTTTTTCAAGCCAATTCCGTTTCCAATCAGCAGAACATCAAATTTTTCCATTGATTTTTCTATAATACCAAAATGGCTTGCCTTAAAGTGCTTGCCTTTTAATTTAATTGTAACCAAATCCGGAGAATAAGCGTTTATCGCCCATGCTACCTTCTCAGGGGCAATTACTTTAACTAAATCGCAGCCGCTTCTCAATGCAGCCAATCCTGCCAATGCTGCAGCTCCTGCAAAATCTTCAGAGCCAGCAACAGAAAGAACTAAACCATTGTCGCCTTTGTGGCTGTCTGGCTTTCTTTCTGGAAGCCTTAATTGAGATTTGGTGATGAAGCCCATTTTTGAGATTTTTTTCATTTCCTTAATCCAATGTCAACAACCACAGTTTTGTCTTGGAATCTTTCAAGCCCTTTTTTTATGTCATGAAATGTCACAATCAGGTCTGGATTGACGGATTTCTCAACTATGTTTCCAGTATCTGGGTCCATGCCCGTAGGTATATCGACAGAAACTTTGTACGCTTTTGAATTGTTTATGTCATCAATTATTGCAGAGATTTCTCTGTTCAGCCCGCCGTAGATTCCTATGCCTAAAATCGCGTCTATGATGATGTCGTATTCATCGAAATCAACTTTGTCATCTGTTAGAAACTGCATCTTTTCATTGCGCTCTATTCTTTTGAAGTTTGCCAGCGCCTCTTTTTTCAGTCTGCTTTCATCCCCTATGAAAAGCACATCAGTCTCCGCTTCCTCGCACAAGTAGCGGGCAGCAACAAATCCATCTGCGCCATTGTTGCCGTGGTAGCAGACAACAAGAATTTTTTTGTCTTTTAAGTCGAATCTCTGTTTTATCTTGCAGTATACTGCCCTGCCTGCATTTTCCATAAGGTTCGGCCTTGGGATGCCGCTGTTTGCCTCCAAAGCCCTCATTTCCTGTGACAAAATCATCATAAAAATCTAAAAAAATTCAATTTTTCTCGAAAAATTGAATTTTTTTCTAAAGTGTTACTTCCGAAAAATTTTTGATTTCCAAAAAATCAAAAATTTTTATAATTATTTACTTTTTCCTTTGCTTCAACATTATCGTCAAACCTGTTTATTAAATTTTTCTTTTCTTCTTCAGTCAGATAGCCAGCCTCAACCAAAAAGTCGGTAAAGTCTATTTTTTCAGAGTTATTTATCCTCCTTAATATGGAATCATAAGGAATGTTTATGGCAGGCTTTATAATTTTTTTTCTCATCAAGTCAACAATTGCGGAGTTCATCCACTTTATTATTATGTCATTCTGCACTGCATTCAGGAATGAGCCGTCAGGAAATGCCTCATTTAAAAATTTTACCATATTGTTGAAATCAGCTGGAATATTTGGAAGGATTTTTTCCATTGCGCCGCATTCGCCAAAAAGGTTATTTCGATTCGGATTACTTATTGAAAAGGGGCTTCTATTAAATGGAAACAATCTGCACACATAAGCTCTTTTTGTATGGTAAATTGAGCATTTGCTGTTTTTTAGGAACGGGCATGCGTCAGTTAATCCATCCATAAAATAGGTCAAAATTATTGCTTTATTCGATTTCAAATCCATAATAGCCCTTAAAGGTTTTATCCTGGCGTCTACATTAACTTCATGCTGCCATTCTTTGAACCTTTTTGCTTCCCAGTCCCACAATGGAAAGGTCATCTGCTCAACAGGAGCAAGCTGGACAACAGGCAGCTTGCCGAAAACATATTGCTTGAGGAATTCCCTGTCCTCCTTTGGGACTATTCCTCTTATATGGCTGCAGCATGAGCCGCATGCATTGCATTGGAATTTTGGTGTTTCTGATTGGATTGGGATGAGCATTTTTATTAATTATTCAAAACTTCTTTTATATGTAAAATAAAATCCTGTGCCTTTTGTGTACCAATTACTTTTATCTCCAACATTAGGAGGCAGTCGTCCAAAATTGAAGCTGAATGTACCCATTTTACTCATTCTATTTGCAATTACCTTTGCTCTTTCAATTGATGAGCTAATCCCAGGCACACTACTTTCGGCACTCTCCTGAAAATAATTAAAATCCCCTTCAAGGTATTTATCAAATGCAATTGACTTTGGGTCAAAAGCTTGTACGCCTTGCAACCCCAACAGCATTTCTCTGAGCTTTTCCTGTGTCCCGATTATAGGAGTGCCATCAGGTTTTTGGACTTTGACATTTATAAGAGGGTATTCAAAATGCTTCATCGGTGGCATGAGGTAATAAACGTTATTTTGGGCAATATGCAAGCCATTCCACCGAGCATATGATGTCTCATCACGCATTGTGAATGTAATTCTGGATATGATATCCCCGCTTTGAAGAGATACCAAAACGTTTTGCCCTTCCAATTCAAAACTCTCTCCAGGCTTAAAATAAGGATTACTCTCTTTTTCTGCTCTTAGAAAAAAACCGCTTTCCATATTTACCTGAAATCCTGAATCAGAAAATGCTGTGGAATCTTTTCTTAAATTTTGGTTGTCAATATTGAAATAAATTTCTATAGGCTTATACATGGCAGATATCCCTAATCCATGAACCCTTGCGCTGGTACCTTCCCTTACATAAAATCTGCCGGCATCGTGGATTATCTTGCCAGATATAGGAACTGATTTGCCATTAACATTGAGATTAATTTCCTTATCTTGAGTGTCGATTAAAATAAAATCATTTTCTGGAATGCTCGCATCTTTTTTTCCTTCAGGATAAAATATTATGTATCCACTTTCATCAACTAAAATTCGGCCGTTTTTATAAGTATCTGACGCAAGTGTGGTTTTCCCTTGAACACCATATGTTGCCTGCAATATCCCATTTTGTATGCGCGCTCCATTTCCAAGGTCAACTTTTGCGCCATAAGTTTGCATAATTGCCTTTTCTGCCTCGGTTTTTGATACATCTTTTGTTAGGTCTTGAATTTTGTCAAAGTTTTGGCTTATTTGCTGTGCCGTCATTTCTTTCCTCTGCTCTGAAGTCAATTCTTCATATTTAAGCTTGTCAGCAGGCACGTCTTTAATTCTTTCAGGTGGAATTTTTTCCCAATTAAAATTAGGGTTGTTATAAAAATCAGGATTATTATAACTTTGAGGATTACTATAATCTAAGTTAGAGTCTTGTGCTTGGACTATTGCAGCCAGTAAAACTATAACAAAAAGTATCACTAGCTTTTTTCGTAAAGTCATTTTATTGATTGCTGATTAAATTTCTAATTCTCTCATTTGCGCAATATTGAACGTATGTTAAATCATCAGATGGCAAATTTGTGCATGAATAGTTCCCATATTGACTTACAAAATTGAATATTAATGGTTGTTGATTAATAATTGTTGTGTTATCGACAATTGTAAATAATAAAATATTGTCTTCTAATTGCGCAAGCAAAATCTGTAAATCGAAATCTACTCCATGATTAATTATACAGCTAAGGCAAATAGCGGAAGACCTGTTAACTTGAATTTCCATTATTAAACTATTGAAATTCATAATTTTGTCTAAATTGATATTTTCAAGTTGCACTCTCATATTCTCACTTATCTGCAAAATCTCGCCTTTTTGTATTTTTATTGGAACTCCTAATATTAATATTAGACTATTTGGAATAATCATTGATTTGGCTTGGATTTTTCCAATTTCAATATTGTAGCCATATTTTTTTAAGTCCTGAAAATCTCTTAAACAGGAATTTAAATTATCTTCTATATATTTGGAAATCTGCCCCTCAACTTCAGATTTGCTCGGATTTAATACAACATTGTGATAAAAATAGTAAGGCACATCAAATCCAAACTTATTATAGTGATTAGCAGGAAGCGTGTAATATCCACCGTGTTCAGAAATGAAAATAATGGCTTCTTCTCCGGTTCTTTTTATACAAGATTTTATAAACAGCTCAATCGGTTGCCTATCCAAAGAGGCTCCTCCTAAATTCTCGTTTCTATTTTGACCATAAATATAAAAAACCAAGCCAGCAGCAATAAGAATAACGAAAGCAAAAAGGACGAAGTACACAATCTGGCCTCTTTTAAACATTATAATACTTATTTTAGATTGCTATTATAAATTTAACTCTTCTTAACACTAAACCCGCCGCTCGGCAGCGCCCTTATTATTTCGTCAATAGAGCCACCAAGCTTATGCTGGATGTATTTTGCAATAGCGCTTGCTTTCTCGCTGCCCTGCTGCAATATGACATATTTTTCAGAATTTGCCTTAACTGCGTCAATTGGCCCAGCCATTATCTGCTGTTGTCTTGTTACTCCCACAGCTAAATCAATCTTGTTGGTTATGTAATTTGTCTTGCCGTAAATCATAAATGCCCCTTTTCCCATGTACTCGCCAGCCTTGGTTTTTTTGCTTACCTGTTCCGGGCTGACATAAAAGACTGAGGAGGTGTGCAGTCCAAGTTTCCATGCGCGGCTGAATGTGCAGGTTGCATCAGCAGCCTCTTCTCTTGTTTTTGCGCCAATTTCGCCTTGCTCATTCTTGACAACAAAGAAAGGCGAGCCTGCCATGTCTGTATGAAAAACCAAATCATTCGGGCTTGTGTGCTTTTTTATGGTAATCTCGTTGGAAGTGGCATCTCTGCCTCCAATGACCAAAAAGCCCCCAGAACTAACAAACCATCTGAACTTTTCATACCATTCTCGCTTTCTCTCCTTTATCTTCTGCTGCTTGGATTTCTCCAAAGTGTTTTTTTCCTTTTTTGTTTCAAGCTCATGCAGCTTCCTCATACTTTCATTTAACGCCTTTTCCGCGCCATCAACCTTCTTCTTTGCCCTCTTGGCCTTTTCAAAATAAGCTGCAGCATTCTCATCAATGGTTTTTGTCAAGTCCAAAACAAGCCTTGTCATTTTATTGGTAAAAATTTTTAATCAGTGAGTTGTGAGCGAGTTCGCACGAGCTCACTCGCATGTCACAGATTAAAAATTTTTCGAATTTTAGTAACATTTAAATAATTACTATCCAAAAAATAAGCAATGATTAATAAAGCAAAATGGGTGCTTAAAAAGCTCGAGTTTGGGCTGCTGGAATTCTTTGTGGCAATACTTATGGCCATTGGGCTTTTTGGATATTTCAGCAGCGTTCCTGCCGACTTGGACTGGATAGACCATACAATAAGCTTTGTGCTTTTCACCTACCTTTTTTATAAGCTGGATATCACATCCATATTGCTGGGAAAATCCTCAAAATTTGCAAATTTGGCAATAATAATTTCTTATTTCTCCCTGTTTTTCAAAGATATAGCAGCTTATACAAGGCTGAGCGCATTTCATTTCAAGGTGTTAACTTTTGTGGATTATTTTTACCTGTTTATAAGCAATAATCTGCTTGCAATAAATCTAGCGACTTTTTATATCGGGATTGCAGGCATTCTGCTCATTAGCTTTTATCTAGCGAAAAAGATAGAGGCATCCCATCCAAGCCTGTTGTATGCAATCTTTCCTAAAAAATTCAAGAATAAGGCAGTTAAGTTTTTTTTGATTTTTTTGTTGTTGCTTGGATTCTATTATTTCGTTTACAACACAATAATCGAATGGCTTGAATTTGTTATAGACGACCCGGTTATTGCAACTGGCATAGCATTCTATGTTTACAAGATAGCAAAGCACCATAATAAATTCGACAAAAGCAACTTCGTGTTTAGGATAGGCGACTTTAGCGCAAAGTGGTATACTAAGTGCATATCGCTTCTCCACTACAAAAAGACACTGCCATTGGCGATTTCAGGATTAATCATATTGCATGCATTGTCAGATTTGGGGGTTTTTGCATACTCTTTAGCGCTTTCGAAGGAAAATTTTTATTTTGGAATCTTAAATGAGGAGCATGTGCCTTTTCTCAGATTGTTTATGGATGATGCAAAATATTTGCCCAGCAATGCTTTAGCGCCATTGCTCATTGGCTATTTGCTGAATGCCTTGTCATTGATAATATTTTTACTTATACCTGTGGCTGTATGGGCAAGAATGTTTTCCCGAAAAGAGCTATATATCAGCAGGATTTTTTTGTTTTTTATTTATTCTTCAGCTGTTGCATACATGCTTCTCCCGGGCTACATAATCGGGCCTTTGAAAGAATCTTCAATAAGAGGCGCAGATATATCCACAATTTCTTTGCTGGAAACCAGCTCCATTTTGAATGCTTTTTTCCAAAATAAGCTGGCAATAGTGTTTGCAGTCCCAATAATTTCAATTTTATTCGGGTTGGCCATCTATTTGTTAAGCTCAAACTCCAGAATTGAAAAGGAGTTATATGCAATTTCAATTATAGGGGGATTGACATTCTATGCTGTTTATCTTTATTATTTCTCCAGCAGCCTGTTGGCTTACTTTTATAGTAATATCCTGCTTACCATATCCACTCCACATTTTTTGATTGGAATGATTTTTCTCGTCCTTTTGCTGCTTTCCGCATTGTTCTATATAGGCGGCTATGCAGTATTTTTATATGAGATAGTCATGGAATACCATAAAAGGAAATGGTCCGATGCAATAGATGAGGAATTGGTCAGCATAATAAAAAAGACCAGAAACTTTGAAAGAGCTGCGATAAAGCCAAAAAAGGCACAGATTGCAGGAGATGTAGTAAAGTACTCATTGATTGCGCTTTTTTCCCTTGTAGTGCTGGTTTTTGGCTATAAGATGGTAAGCCTTATAAAAGAAAGGGCATGCAGCACTGAAATATCAAAGTTTGAGATTGACTTAAGAAACATAGACAAGAGCTTGAGATTTGGGGCAAGGGAGCTGCAAAGCCATGATGCGCCGTGCGGCATTGACAAAATATACTTCTTTGATTTGAGCAAAAAGATAAATCCTGAAGATTTCAAAGACATTCCGCTTATAAAAGATTCGCTTCAAAGCGGCGCAAGCAACAATGTGTTTCTAATCAAGGAAAATGATGTCAAGCGCTCATTTTACGCAGGCAGCTTGGGGATGATATACCCCTACCATATATGCTTTGTGCCCCAATTTGGCAGGATATCGTTCTTTGCTGAAGGGGCTGGCAATTCAATCAATGTCGTAAGCGCATGCGGACAGCCGGAGTGCACGTTTATTCCTGTCAACATCAGCGACGAGGATGCACTTGAGGTAATTCAGGAAGCTCTGGATTTTGGATGCATCAATTGCCCGACTGATTTGAATCAGGATTTCGAAAAAATGAAGTTAACAAGAAAGAATGTGGAGATATTAAGGAAGTTCACATCCTGCGATGGCATTGCTCAGGTTGAAATCCTGATAAAGCCGAAAGAAGGGAAAAATTTAAGGGATTTTGTGCTTTATGAGTATGTGCCAAAAAGCTGCATTGATGACTTAAGCGAATATCTTGCAGAGGAAGTTGAAGGCAATGTTGAAATAAAGTCTGATCCATTGATAATGTGGTATTTTCAAGGGCTGGACAAAGAGACAAAAGTTTCATACAAGCTGAATACGGAATTTAATGAAGAGTGTATGCAATTAATCAAGGGAATGGCAATATCACAAAGAATTGAGGTCATAGAAAAAGGCTCTCAGCCAGAGATTGCTGATTCCGCCCCAGTCATAGCAGGATTGCCTGACACGATATTGACAGGCGAAGGCTTTAAGCAGAATGTTATAAGCAGTTTGTGGAAATACACAAAAGACAGAGAAACAAAATCCGTAAACTTGGTGTACAGGATTATCAAACAAACAAACCCGAGCTTGGTTGAATGCAGCATAAGCAAAGAGAAACATGTAGATTGTGAAGTAATGGAAAACAAAAATGGCTCTTCAACCGTTACTGTAGAGGTTTATGATAACGAGCTTGCTGATACGGACAGCTTTGACGTAGAGATTTCGCAGTTTTGCAAAAGGCACAGCAAAAAGGCTTGCGATAGAGACACAGTCTACTGGTTTGACAGCTGCGGCAACAAGCAGGAGCTTATTCAGGAATGCAAAGATGACAAGGTTTGCTTCGATGGAAACTGTGTTGAAAGAAAAAAATTGGAAGAAGATGATGATTGAGCCAAATACAAAGAAATTAAAATAACCCAATAAAATTAAATAAAAATGGCAGAACAAAATATAAGCCCGGAGCAGATTAAGGCATTGCAGGAGAAAATAAAGCAGATGAGTCCTGAAGAGCTGAAGGAATTCCAGAAAAAACAATGTATATTCTGCCAGATTGTTGCAGGCAAAGTACAGTCAAGGAAAGTTTATGAGGACGAGAAAGTTGTTGGCATTCTGGACATAAATCCCGCAAATCCCGGGCATGTCCTTCTCCTGACAAAAGAGCACTACACGATAATGCCGCAAATCCCAGATGAGGATGTTGCCCATACGTTCATGATAGTCAAATCGCTTTCCAATTCCATGTTAAGGGGCATTGATGCGCAGGGCACTAATGTGATAGTTGCCAATGGAATTGCAGCAGGACAAAGGGCACAGCATTTTATGGTCCACATAATACCGAGAAAGGACAATGACAACATAAACTTTATACTCCCGCAGAAACCAATGGACGAAAAGCAAATAGAGGCTATAGGCAATAAACTGATTGCTGGTTTGCAGGGCGTTGAAAAAAATGATGCGGTACAAGAGAAGGCAGAGCAAAAGGGCTCTAGCGTTAGCTTGGATGAAATCTCAAGATTGATGGGTGCGAGATAATGGCTGACAAAGCAAAGGAAAGCTGCTTAGTGTGCCAGATAATTGGAAACAAGATACCTTCAAAAAAGGTTTATGAAGATGATTTAGCGATGGCTGTGCTGGATGTAAATGGCGCTAATCCCGGCCATTGCTTTGTAATGCCAAAAAATCACTATCCCATAATAGAGCAAGTGCCT
Source organism: Candidatus Woesearchaeota archaeon (assembly GCA_016192985.1). Lineage (GTDB taxonomy): Archaea > Nanobdellota > Nanobdellia > Woesearchaeales > GW2011-AR4. The sequence goes on from JACPTC010000010.1 coordinate 36,441, forward strand.
GATTTGGAAATAGGGAGACTCTTCCAAGTGTCAAATAAAATTTCGAGTGCAATATTCGAGTCGCTTGGTGCGCAGGGAACAAACATATTTGTTGCAAACGGGATTCCTGCAGGCCAAACTGTCGCGCATTTTGCCATAAACATAATCCCAAGAATGGAAAATGACGGCATAAACCTACAATGGCAGCCAAAGCAGCTCAGCGAAGAAGAGATATCCACAATTGAGCTAAGGCTAAAGGAGCAGACAAAAAACATAGGCAATTTTGAAAAACATGATGCAAAAATGCAGGCTCGCAAGCCTGCATTTTTGCCAGATAAATTTTTGTCAGAAGATGAGGAGGAATATTTTACAAGGCAGATGAGAAGGGTGCCATAACAAGACTTTTTTAATCAATTCGTATTCGGCACAAAAATCCATTCATTGAGCCAATCTTTTTTGATAATTCCGTTTTCCATGTTGAAGATGGGGATGTAATTATGGTGTATTCTGAATGGAAAAGTGACTTTTGTTGTTGTTATTTCACTGATGCAGTCATTGCCATGCCTTCTTTTTATGCCGGGAATTATGCTTCCATTGAAGATTTCAACTAGCTCATCAGAACTTTTGGCTTCAATAATCAGGATTATCGCAAAGTGCCCGTCTTTTTCGCCTAAAAAGCTTTCTGCATGGTATCTTGGGTTTACTTTTTTGAAATTTGCACTTTTCTTGATTTCCTCAAGATACATTTGTCTTGTTATGCCTTCCTTAAGCTTTATGATGTATAGCTGTCTTGCATGGAATTGACCTCTTTCTGGACTTTCATCAGAGACATCAACATAATAATGAACAAAACCCTGCTCTTCAAGATGCTTTCTTTTCCTGTTTACTGTTGTAACTGGAACTTTTGTATTTTTTGCTATCTGGTTGTCAGAAATCCTTGGGTTTTTGATTAATTCTTTCAATATTGCTTCTTCTTGCTTGTCGAATTTCCTCATAAAAACCACCAATTTAGATATATTTATACGAATAATGACTACTTTATTGGAAAATTTAGATTAGTTTTTAAGCTTTTTGGTATAAATATTCCAAATCTCTTTGGCAAGGTTTTTATATACAACATATAAAATTTGAGTTATGACTGATGGATTAGCGACAGCAATTGCTCAAAAATCTTTGTATGATCCACATTTACCCTTATCCATGGCAATTACAAGAATATTTGACCTGGAGGCTATGGCAGAGTCACATTCACAAAATGGTAGGCATCCAAATAATGAGCGAATGAGGGAGGCTTCATATTGGGATGATATAGGTTCTGGATACCATATTGGAATCACAATCAAAGATGGTGCTTATTATATGATTTTGCGGGCACCAAATGGCAGGCGTTCTATGACTTACAGATATTTTAATGGCAGAGGCACATTGGTAAATCATAATACAGGTAAAGGAATGGCTACTATGGAGTCTCTTCCTCCACATATTGCATTACATACAATGCTTATAGAAACGATGCGGCCTTCTATAACAGCAGCATCAGAGGATTCCCAAAAACCCATGTAATGCAGAAAGCGATAAAAAAGCTCGGCACAAATGGAATGCCTTCCTTTATCAGGATTTTTCTGACTTTTTTTTGCTTATGAAACTGGACAAGCTTGCGAATTTGGCTTTTGCTTATTCCAAGCTCCTTTGGGCCTGTAATATATTTGCCCTCAACATAAACGTCATCAACAATCCAATCCCCTTCAGTGAGCTTTGACGGTTCAACTGATTTATACATTGACGATTTTTCAATTGCCTTGACAAAAATCCAAAGGTAGAACGTAACCAGAATAAGAAGCGAAGCCGACAAGAGAAGAGTCCTTATAGTATTAGTCCTCACAATAAACAACAAGCTGAATAATAATGCCAGAAGGAATATTACCATTGTTTTTTTAATTTTGACAATATTTTTTCCGGATGATATTTTTGTGTATGCCGTTAAAAATTTCTTCTTGTTTTTAAAAGCGAGCCATATGCTCCACAGCAATCCGTAAATCGCTCCTACAAACAAAGAGCTTATAAAAAAGCCAAACAAAAATTGATGTGATGTAGAGCTTAAATCAATGCCAATCATTGCTCCCAGCCCCATCAGAATCTTGCTGTCGCCGCCCCCCCACTGGCCAGCGTAGAACATTATATATGCTATTCCAAAGAATATTATCAGTCCTACAATGCTGTTTATTATGAAAGAATGGGTCGAGTATATGACAGAAAACAGCAAGTTTAAAGCAATGCCTGAAATTATTAAGCCATAATTGAGCCAGTCTGGGACTTCCCTTGTTTTCAAGTCAGTAAGCGAGGCAGCTAAAAGGGCTACAAAGGAGATTCCATAGGCCACAATAGAAGGCGCAATCCATGAGCCAAACCAGTCATAAACCATATTCATGGCATAAAAAATAAAAATGTTTATAAATTTATTTTATTTACCCCGATAATGGGGGGCTTTTTGAATCTATGGATATGATTAAACACCTAGCAGTTAGCTTGGACGATATTTTAGATTGGTGCAGGAAAAACAGCATCAATGCTGAAGATGGGTTTGAAAGGTATTTTAATCTTCTGGCCAGACTGATGGAGCACCAGATTAGGCTGGACATCCCGATTTTGACAGTATATCTTCTACCTGACACCCAAAATCCGACAGACCATCAAATCTCATTTTTTGAGCATTTGGCGGATTTCTTTGAAAATCTATCTCACATGCAGCTAATATCTGGGCAAAAAATAAAAATATCAATATTCGGCAAATGGTACAAGCTGCCCGGCAAAGCAATTGAGGCAATGAAAAAGGTGATAGATGAAACAAAGGATTACGACAGCTTTTTTACAAATTTCTGCATAAACTATGACGGCCAAGAAGAGATTGTAGATGCGTGCAAACTAATAGCCAAACAGGTTGAGCTAGGCAAGCTTGATGCGGAGATGATAACAAAGGAAACAATAAAGGAAAATATTTATTCCTCATATTTTTTAGCTCCTGACGCTATCCTTATTTACGGCGAAAGAAAATTAACTGGGATTTTGCTTTGGGACTCAAATGGTGCAAGAGTTATTTTTACAGACAAATCATTTGTGGATTTTGAAGACAGGGATTTAGAGAGATTAAATCTACAGTCGTTAAGATAAATTGAAAGCCACACAATAGGGCTAGACATTACCTTCACATTTTACGCCAAAAGAGCCATAGCGTAGGCTTAGGTTGAACTTCTTGCATAACAAATTCATAACTACAAGGTTTTTATCGGATGCGTCTTCAACAATGCACTGCCTAAAGCCGGAACTATCCCAGTTTGCAGACCCGTCAACTTTCCTGCAGAAAGTGACGAAATCATTCGGCATTTCGATATTTATTGTTTCAGTCGCATTCTTAATTTCTATTTCTATCTTCTTAACC
>JACPTC010000009.1 GCA_016192985.1 Candidatus Woesearchaeota archaeon
AGCATTATCTCCACAAAAGCTGAGTAAGCGGGCCTTGTGACAAAAACTCCGATTGTAACTCCGATTATTGTTGTGATGGCAAATCCTTTCAACAAGCCAGCGCCTGCAAAGATTAAGGGTATCATTGCCACTACGACAGTAAAGTAAGCCAGCATTATTATCAAGAAAGCCCTCTTAATTTTTTCCCTCCAATTGTAGATATTTGCTGTTTCTCCCTTCAATGTTTCGTCAGTGATTACAATCTGGTCATCCACCCCTGTACCTATCGCCACAAGAATGCCGGCAATTGCTGCCATATCAATGTTCCATCCAACGAATGCCGCAACTCCAAGCAAAATTATCACTTCAGAGAGCATTGTTATAAGAATTGGCACTGCAATAAGCAGCTTTCTGTACCTTATGCCAATCACTATGGCAACAGAGAATATTGCAAGCAAAGACATGAGTATCGCGTTTTTTACAAATTCCTCTCCTAGAACTGGGGAAATAGAATCTGTTTTTACGATATTTAGCTTGACGGGCAAAGAACCAGTTATAAGAACTGTTTGCAGTCTTTTCATGTTCTGCAGGGAGTTAAATCTTGCTTCCTGCTGGTTGGCTCCTCCGCCAGAGCCTGATATTGCAATTTGCGTTACAGCCTGCCCTTTCAAATCAGCCCCTATATTCAGCTCATCAACTTTCTTATCGTCCAAATAAAGTTCCAGCTTTTCGCTTAAATAATCGCTCCTTCGCGTAAAGGAGTCATAAACAACGCTTAAATCCCTAGTTGCTTCTGCCTGCATTTTGGCAGCATCCTGGCTTAATGTTATGGAAAACCTGAAGCTGCAGAACCATTGTCCAGAAGAGGGTGCACATCCTGCAACTGGGTCGATGCCTGCTTCATTGGCGCTTCTTGCAACATAAACGATATCACTGCCTCCTCTGAAGACTGTCGTGTTCCCGATTTTGGCTTCAAACTTTCCCTGCCTTGCAAGCAAATCTTTTATCTCTTCCTCTGTTGCCCCTGCAATCTCTACTACGATGTACTGATTGCCTGTCAAATCTGTTGCGTCTCTTGCTACAATGTCGCTCAAACCATAGACATTGAGCCTTTGCACCATGGTTTCTATTAGATTAGCTAAATCGTTTCCGCTCAATTTTGCTTCAGGCTGTAGAAGGACTCGTGTGCCGCCCTGCAAATCAAGGCCTTTTCTTATATTTGTTTTTGGAGCATCGTACACGCGCAAGCCAATGTCCTCTGTGCCCATGCTTATTTGTTTCGTTTTTTGGGCAGTTATTGTTTTAGTTATTGTGTCATTGATTATTTTGCTTGTGCCGTTTGCCGTTACATTCTTTTGTACAGTTTCAGTGATTGTCAGCTCCTCTGTCTCATTAAGCTGCACAATTTCAAATTTCTCCCTTGTAAGCAATTTGTATGCTCCTTTTGTTGTTTTGATTTGTATAGCCCTGTTATGCCCTAAAGATGAAACATACTTGTAATATTCTTCAACTGAATTGATTGGCTGATTATTAATTGAAATTATTTTTTCCCTCGCAACAGGAAGTATATTTGGTCTGGGCTGAGGAATTCCTGCAATGCTTGCAGAGCTGTTTGTCTCAACACTCCTTATTGCAATTCCCTTGCTTAGTGTCGGATGTATTGCTATGACTGAAAGTACAATAAAAACGGCAAGCAGAATTACTTTCCAGCTGGTTACCAGTTTTTTAATTTTATAGTTCATGTTGATATTCCTTTTTTAGCTTTTCTTTCGAGATGCATCCTTAACAAACCAACATTTTGTATCCATGTGTTGAAAATGTCGGCAATAAGCCCAATAAGCAGAATCAGCATAATCTGCCTTATAACTTCCGACTGGGTTACAAGCATTGCAACTGTCACAGCCACGATTGCAGTTATTGTTTCTGTCATTCCTGTTTTTATCGAGCTTATTATTCTGTCCATGACTGTGCCTTCTTTTCTTTTCAGCACCCTTACTGTCAGCAAAATATCTGTATCAACAGAATAGCCAATAAGCATGAGAAATGCTGCAATTCCGGCTGTGCCAATCCTAACTTCAAGCAGGTTTATTACAGCTAATGCAACGACCATGTCGGAAAAAGCAGCAAGTATCACAGCAATACTCGGCACAAATGTCCTGAAGTAAATAAAAACAACCAAGCCCATGAATATGAATGCAACTGCCAGCGCAATCAACGATTCCTTGAAAAAGCTTGCCCCTAAAGATGAGCCAATAATCTCTATGCCGTAATCTAACTTTCTTATGTCTATACCAAGTGATTTGTCAATCGCATTCAGCAGATTTTGAATTTGAGTATTATCATTCCCGTTTATGTCTGCTTCAACAATAATGCCAACAACAGCGCCTGCACTTCTTAAAGTCCTGGCAACAACATCGTTGTTGGGAAATTTTGAAGATATTTCCTTCTGGATTTGCCCTATATTGGCATTTTTATCGTAAGGGATCGTTACTGTCACGCCGCCTTTCAAAGACACATCTTTGTTGATGAAATCCCCTGTGCTGTAGATTTGATAACTGATTTGAGCCAAACCGAGAAACAGGATTAGAAATGGAATGATTAGCAGCAGCTTGTATTTTTTGTCATAGATTCCAAATAGAGTTTGCTTTAGGCTTTTCTTTGGCTCTGATTTTTTATGATCAATATTATGTTTTTGTTGCTGAATATTTTGATTATTTTGCTCTTCCATAAAATACCCACCCTAAAAAATATCTTTAGAAAAGATGAGGATTAATAAAGGTTTTTGTTTTTGATTAGTCGTTTAAATTTTTGCAATATTTTTCATAGAATTGCAGTATTTCATTTGCTTTTTTGGAATTTAAATAATAATGAGTTTCACCAGTTTTCTTTACTGGAATAAGCCATTCACCTTTTTCTAGTTCTTTTAATGCTTCTTTTACTATTTTATTGCCTCTCAAATGTTTTGGTAAACCGTTTAGTATATTTTCAGTGTGAGCACCGCCCCATTTCTGCCATCTTACAAGTTTTCTTATTATTCTGGATTTTATGTCGAGTTTTGATAACATAAATTGACAATTTCAATGAGATTTATAAATATATAGTGTGTTGAGATATATATTTTGTTGTATACAATTACAATACAATATTGTCTCAAAATAGGAAGATTTAAATATGTAAGCCCAGCATACTCCAATAAACTATCATAAAGTGCAATAGACCCCATATGTAAGCCCAGCATACTCCAATAAACTATCATAAAGTGCAATAGACCCCATATATCCAAATAGATTATAATGAAGTATAGTTTATTCAAACATAAAATGACAAAAAACTCATTGTTTATAGAATTGTTTGGGAACTCTCCAACAATAAGAATATTAGACTTTCTATTGACAGAGAGGGAATTAGACTTTTCCATATCAGACATGGCAAGAAATTCAGCCATTGGAAGAGCTACATTATACAGGATATGGGAGCAGTTAATAAAAAATAAAATAATAATTCCTACAAGAATCATAGGAAAATCTAAATTATATAAATTAAATTTAAACAACCAAAAAATTAAAAAATTAATAGAGATAGATGATATGTTAATTCTTGAAGAATTAAGGAGTAAGGCAGAAAAACCAAAGCCTAAAATTAAAGTGACTGTTTAATTAGTTTCCACACGCCTTTACATGTCGGAAATCGAAAGAATATATTATAATAGTTACGATTTCCGCTGAGATGAGCGAGAGCGAACTCTCGCATATCACTACTCAAAAATGCGTTCAATTTTTATCCCTTAGACGCATTTTTGACAAATCCATAAAACAATGGTGAAGGATTTCCAAGACGTGACTTCTGCAGGGAATGAAAATTTCTGCAGGCACTTATTCTTTCAGTTTTGTCTTTTCTCTCAGGCTATTAAATATTTTATACGCATCGGGAAATTCCTGCTTTAAAGCAATTTCTACTCTATCCATAAATACGCCTTGAGCAAGATACGGGTAAAATTCATTCCAATTCGATGATACACTGGCTCGGTAAAAGCCAGTTTGCATTCCCTCTATCTTTTCTTCTACAAGCCTTATATTAAGTCCATACCTGCTAGTCATTAAAATTTCGTCTTCATCTATACCATATTTTCTTGCTTCTTCAGCAGTGAATTCCTTATAGAATAATTTTTTGAAGGCTTCATATAAAATATTAAGCTCTTTTTGGCTTAACTTATCCATTTCCCTATGGACTCTTTAGTGTGGCAAAGCTTTTTCAAAAAATTGGTCTTTCAAAAGAGATGCAGAACAAATAATATTTCCTCTAGTGCTTAATATTGTGTAAAATAAGACGGCAGAATTATCTGAATATCCAAACGTTTTAATTTTTCCAAAGAATTGCTCTCTTTTATTTTTAGTGTTCAGGAAATTTTGAATCTTAGTAGAGATAGAACTCATTTAGTTTTATCGAAATTAACCAATGGAAATAAAATATTTATTATAAATGCAGGTAATAGGTCACGTTATTCCCTTAAGATGGAAGACGTAAGTTTTGAATACAGAAAAA
>JACPTC010000011.1 GCA_016192985.1 Candidatus Woesearchaeota archaeon
ATTTAGAATAAATATTATCATGGTGGTCGTAATCTTCAATTATGATATGTTTTTTATTTTCATCAACAGAAAATACCATCACAAAACTTTTGTCAATATGTACTCCCTTAAGATGATGAAGCGGTTTTCTTAAATTTTTATAATGCTGAGGATTTTCCCTTATTTCTTTAATTTTATCTTCTATTGCGAGCAGCTGTTTGGGATTTCTTTTTGCTAGCTTGAAGAATATCTTTTCAACACTTTTTCTCAATTCATAAGAATACATCTTAATCTAAGCCAAAGTGCCTTTTAAAGTCGGTTACTTTAACAACAGGCTCGAGCTGCCTTTTTTTCATCTTCTCGATAAATTCGGGCTTTAATTCCGGTTCCAGCAATTCTGTACCGTACTCGAGAATAACTTTTTCTATTGCTTTTGACTTATCTTTAAGGTTATGTTTTGCTTTAACAATATTTAGAACCTGATTAGCCTCGTCTGAAATATTTATCATAGCATGAACCATATATATCGCCTATACGTGCAATATATGTCATGTATATAAATGTTTCGGCTTTAGAAAATCAGTTTTTTCCTTTAGCTCTATTTTAAATTCCCCTCAAAAAACCCAATAACCTTTTCCTCATATTTTTCATGGTTTATGGAATGTGCCATCCCATGGTCGGCATTTTCAACAATCCACAGCTCTGCCTTTTTGTTTGCATCATGCAATAAGTAAGCTTCACTAACTGGAATTTGAGAGTCTTTTTCTGCGTGAATCAGCAATATTGGTGTTTTCGCATTTTTTATACTATCAATGGGATTCACATCATCAATATTTATTCTTAAAAATAAAACTCCATAAAATTTTGTCAGATAAGCCAGTGGATATTTAAAAACAAGGAAAATCCTGTACATGCGCTTGAGCATATGGCTTAATTTTGCGTACGAACTGTCAGTTACTGTTGCTTTGATATTTTTATGACTCGTCATCAATGCAACTGCCCCTCCAAGAGAAAACCCATAAAGTCCGATTTTTGTGATGTTCTTTTCCTTTTCCAAATATGTAATTGCTCCCAACAAATCATTTTTCTCAAGATAGCCTGCTGTTGTATAGCTCCCTTCGCTCTTGCCGAAGCTTCTGAAGTCAAACAATAAAACATTGAAATCCTTTGTCAGAAATTCGGCGATTCCGAGCAAATTTGCTTTATCTGCAGGATAGCCATGCATCACAATAATTGCTGCTTTTGTTTTGTTGTTTGGCAAAAACCAGCCGCTCAGCTTAACGCCATCAGCGCTTTTGAAGACAACTTCCTCATGCCTTAATCCCAAATCTGAAGGCTTAAGGTTTGTAACAATCTTCATTGGATGGATGGACATAAAAAATGTGAATAATGAGAAGAATATTAAAAATAATGCAATAAAAATTAAAATCTTAATCCAGATTTGCATGTTGTTTTGTTTTTTTGCAAGTATAAAAATATTGCTGATACCAAAAAATTCAATTTAATCAAAAACTTTAAAAATCGACTTCTAACACTGGAACCTGATGGAAACACTTGAATCTCTAAAGTGGCTTAAAGACCATAATCTTTATGACTTGGCGTCTAAGGCTGCGATTTCATTAAAGAAAATTTTTACACCTTGCTTAGCGGTAAAAGACGAAAAAGTGCTGATTGTGGGGGATGTAGGATATGAAAACGGAAATGTAGCGGCTGTTTTGTCAGGCGCTTATTATCTTGCATCCGAGCAGCTCAAGCTTGATGCAAAGCTCATTCTTCAAAATGTCAAGTCAAGAGGCGACATTTCCGACCAGGATGTAATAAAAAACTTGTCAGAGCTCAGGCCCGGCAATATCATAATCCTGAACATGTCGGACAAGCTTGGCAATATTCAGGAATTAGGAAAAAGCTTTAGGAGATGGGTAGGAAAAAAAAACCATCGGTTTATATCAGCAATGAGCTTGGGGGATTTGCCAACCAGTAGTATAGAGCTTATACTGAAAGCAATTGACGTAAATTATAAGCCGTTACAGACTCAGCATGAGGAAATGAGGCAAAGGCTTGAAAGGGCAAAAGAAGTCCATATAACCACACCGGCTGGAACTGATTTATATTATGATAAAAGCGGGATAAAGGCGATTGCTGCTGATGGCAATTACACACTGCCGGGAACCGGAGGAAATTTACCTGCCGGAGAGGTGTATGCGCCGCCAAATGGCAAAGGGATTGAGGGAAGAGTGGTCATTGATGGAAGCTCAAGAACGCATGAGCATACCATCCTAATCAAAAAGCCGATTGAATTGACTATAGAGGAAGGTGTTATAACTGAAATTAAAGGGGATGAAGAAGCGAGGCAGCTTGAAAACACGCTTAAGTGGGCAGCATCTGTAGCAAAAAATCCAGGAAATGTAAGAAGAGTTTGTGAGCTAGGAATTGGGCTGAATCCAAAAGCTTCAATTGTAGGAGCAATGATTGTGGATGACAAGACTTTGGGAACAGCACACATCGGCATCGGCTCAAATTACTGGTTTGGAGGCAGCATTTATGCAATAATCCACCTTGACCAAGTATTCAAAAACCCTTTGATTTATTTGGATGGAGAATTACTTAAGATTTGAAGCTACTCTTCATTTTCCTGCTGCTCCAACATCCACTTTGGCAAATTCACGTCAGGATACTTCTTGTCAGAACCCTCAAAATACGAGCCTTTCTCCTTTAAACGCTCCATGTTTCCTGCATATTCTTTGAAATATTTAAAGATTGTTTAGTAAGCGGGAGTAGCTACACAGTTTTATTTTCACCACTAGAAAGAAAATTATTAAAACTTTACATTGATTTTAGCAATTCCAAAGCCATTATAAGCTGGCATAAAACTATCTCTATAAACTATCGGACAAAATCTTATTGCAGGTTTTGAATCTGTGCTAAAAAAATTATTTACAGCTCCAAGGTCAGCATAAGGCGGCACAAAACTATCGCTGTAAGCCCTTCCAGAAATTCCGCTTTTTTGATTTGAATGGCTGCCAAATAAATTCTCCATTATGAACTCTTTCAGTATTGGCCCTTGCTCATATGCGTAATCTCTATTGTCAAGCCTGTATGCTTTATGTGTTTTTAGCACTCTTAAATTTCCTGCATCTGATGTAAGCCCCAAATCTTTGAATCTTTGCCAGTCGCTTGACGATTCCACTTCAACAATAACAATGTCAGTTTTTACTAATTTCCCGCCAAATATTGCAGTTTGTGTGGTGTAAGTGTAACCATTCTTCTTCAACGCCTTTATGAGCATTGAGCTGGACTCTGGCGGAGCCTCTTCGCCAAATTCCCTAATCAATGCTTCAAGAGAGCTCTCGCCGTACTCAACATGCCCTCCAATAAACTGAAGAAGTCCCCTCACAGATTTATCAGCATGATTTGGTGATTTTTGCTCAAAGGCAAGTTCTCCTGCCTCTTTATTATAGATAATTGCAACAACACCATCGCCTGTTCCATCTGTTGCTGTATTTGTTGCGGTATTATTAGTAATTTCATCATTTGATGCATTTCCTGAAAATAATCTTTCAAGAGAGTTAACTATACTTTCCGGCTCAATCCTTGTGCCTTCTGTCAGCTCAGCACCTCCCAGGGTTTCAGCTTGCTCCATTTTATTGTTCTTTCTTAGGAGTAGCTATTCCCTATTTAAAAAGATTTATTTCAGAAATTCAGAGGACTTTCAAAAGATTAAGCTGCAATTCTCTCAAATGTCTGCGCGTTTCTTGCTTGCTTAAACTGCTCTTGGAACTGTGCAGCGGCTTGCTGGAAATTCTTATCCATATTTGCCCTTACTTGGTGCAAAGCATTTATTATGCGCTCAAGAGAATCAAGCACGAATTGTTTAGTGCCGACTGTAAGCTCTATAAGATTATGAAGTGTTTCTATATGTCTTATTATGGTATTTTTCGATGCTCCTAATTCATTCCTAGTCTTAATAATGAAATCCTTAACCTCTTCTGCAATGCCCTCTTCGCGCTTTGCTACTCCTTCTTCTGCCTCCTCTAATGCAATCTCCTTTTCAAGAAATTCCGGTCTTATCTGCTCCTTTGATAATCCTGCTAAATTGGCACTTTCAACCAACTTGCTGAAGCTTTCGTAAGCTTCTATGATTTTTTCAAAATAATCCTCTGCCATTCTTGTTGCCTCTTCAGCCCTGAATGCGCTTTCAGCAGCCTTTTGCAATTCATCAACTTGAACTAATAGGATTTTGTTGTCTATGTTTGACACCTTATTCATCATATTTATCATTGCTTGAAAAATAGCAGAGCAATCAGCAGTTAACTGAAGAACAATGTCCTCAACAGGCCTGTCTCGCATAGCAGCAAAACGCACCTGTATAGCTGCCGCGTATTTTTTAAGATTTTCACAATCTTCATCAACTTCTTTTTCATGCACTTGCAGCTGCTTTTGCGCGGTTTTTGCAGCATTAAATTGCAATTGCACATCTGACAAATCTCGTAAAATACCTTTTATTGTGCTCACCATTCTTGCGCTCTGCGATAGAAGCAGTTCGAGAGAAGAGATTAACTGCTCAATATTTGATATGGCTGCTTTGTGAGTTTCTATTACTCTATTTGCATTTGAAGGGTCAGCAGCTATATACCATTCTGTTTTCTTTCTTCCTTCCATCTTTGCGGCTAGATACTCTTCCTCTACTTTTGCCTCATTTAGGTCCCTAATCAACTGATTTATCTGTTTCTTAAAATTTCTTGTTAACCTTTTTTCCCATTGTTTTGCTTTTGTTTCAGCAGCAAAAGCTCTATCAGAAATTTTGGCGCAAATCTCAACCCATTCTCTTGCTGCCTCAAAAGCGTGCTTTCTGATTTCAACCTCAAATTTTTCTGTGCTTGCAAGCTGCACAAGCGCAGTTGTAAGTTGCTCGCCTATTTCAAGCACTAATTTTTTTGTTTGTTCGCTCAACCCTTGGGTTTCCATAGTCTCAGCCATTGATTGCAGCGATATTATTTCCTGCCTGATTCTTGTATCAAGTGCTAGTCTGTACTCATGATCTTTAATCTCGCCATTTCCAAGTTTTTCTATGAGCTTTGAAATATCCCATGCACCAGCCATCTCGTCCATTAATCGCGCTTCTTCTGAAATTGCAACTCCTTCTTCTCTGAACAACCCTTTTGCAATCCTGCCTGTTAGTTTTCCCAGTCTGCTCTTCCCTGCACCTCTCTTAGCTTTCCTGCCAAGCTTAAATGACTTCCTCGCATCTAATCGAAGTTGTTTAGCCATTTGCCTTCCGCTGGCTAAACGGCCCCCTGCACCAAAAAATCCCATTCTCTTTAAAGGATTCATCTCCCATCCTGCTGGAACAAACCTGTTTCCAAATAATCTCATTACAATGAAGAGGATTACAACAAACACTAATAAGGCGACAATAGGTGTAAAGCCACGGAAACCAAAATTAGAAAATCCATTGCTAACCGCATTCTTAACACTATCAAAAATTGCCATTAGCTTGTTTCTTTAAAACCAACTTTAAATACTTTTTTAAAAATCACTCAAAAAATTTTAGCAAATCTAAAATTTTTTGCAGAAGTTCCATATCTGGAAAATTTTTATTCGCTGAGAATCAAAATTTTCACCATTATTTTTTCCTCTCTTCTTTTTTCTCTTCCCTTTTTGGCGCTGCCTCTTTTGCTGATGCAGCTCCAGCAGATGGCGCTGCTCCTGCAGCTGCTGCGCCTTCCACAGGCAGCAATTCCTTAATCATGTCATCTGGAATGCCTGCTGCCGCAAGCTTTGCCTTTATCTCGCCTCTTGGCTTGCCTGCCATCTGGGCAATAATCTCTTTGGCAATCTTTTCAAGCTCTGCTTTTCTCTTGGCAAGCTCTTCAGCAAGCCTTATCTTCTCTTCCTCAAGCTTTGCAAGCTCTTCTGCTGTAAGCTCTATCTTTTCAAGCCTTATTTCTTCATCAAAAAGCCCCGCTTCCACATCCCTCATTGTTTCCTTTGCTGGCTTTCCCTCTACAAGAATTCCCATTGACTGGCATGTGCCTATGACTTCCTTTACTTTTTCTTTCAATGATTTTCCTAAGGTTGCAGTTTCTTTCATCTTTGCAATCTTGATGACCTGCTCAATAAGAATGTCAGCAACCATCTCGTGCTTTGCCTTTCCGGAAGCTTTTTCCAGATTTGCCTCTTTCTTGATTAAACCAGAAGCTGGAGGGGTTCCGATAAAAATTTCGTATTGTTTTGTTTCCTTGTCTATGAAAATCTTGACAGGCACCTGCATTCCTGCAAAGGAGGATGTTTTTTTATTGATGTCGGAAACAACCTGTCCAATATTGACGCCCATAGGACCTAAGGCTGGCCCTAGCGGCGGCGCGGCAGTCGCTTTTCCGCCTTCAACCAAAACCTCAACTTTTTCCTTTTGCATTTTTTTATTTGATTATCTCAAGCAGTTCTCTCAACTGATTCTTTTCTTGCTAATGGGTTTAAATCTATTATTTCTTCCAAGTTAACTGTTTGTAAACTTTGGAAAAAAGGACGTAAATGTGAATCATCTTTAACTTGTTCCCTTGTGAATGCCAATTTTGTTTTATTCAAATCTATATCCTGTACAGTGCCTAAAACATAAGCTGGAAAATAATGTCTTTTTTCATCAAGCACTCTTTCTGTTCTTTTTAATTCATTAATTCGACTACTTTGTGCCGATGGGGAGTATGTATCTATAAGAGCCCTTCCCTCTAAACCAATCTCAGCTAGTTGAGGTATCAATTTTGATGGCATGTCAAGTAATACTAAAGTACCTTGTGTGGCTCTTCCAATAAGTGGAAGATCATTCATTACTTGTGAATACATTTTGCAAATTCCTCTTAATTTGTAAGTTCTAAGGTATCTTTTAATATTGATTTTCCTACACTCAGGGAGCGATATATTATTTAAAAATTTACCTACAGCCCTTCTTCTCCAGTCTCTTCTTCTGTTGACGCAGTTGATGTTGTTTCTGTCTCTCTCCTGATAACCTTGACAGCGTCCATCTTGACTGTTATAGGAATAGGGACAGCCGCCTCAAGCAGCTCGACAACAACCTCTTCCTTTACCTTGTCTATTCTCGTGACCTTTGCATTTTCTCTTTTGAACGGGCCAGATATGATTTCGACAATGTCGTTTTTCTGTATGTTCATCTCGTACTTGACCTGCTCAAGCATATGCTCGATTTCAGAATACTTGACAGGCTGTGGCAAAATGCCTCTTGCATAAGGGATATTGAAAGCTGCCTGCTCGGCATCTGTTTTTGTAGCGGCCTCCATAAAAATATACCCCCTCATTCCATGTGGCCTTATCACAGAGTACACCTCAAGCTTTTTCTTGACAGCATTGCTGGTAACAAAATCCATAACCTGATCTTCCCTGTTTGCGGTTGTCCTCAACGCAAATATTGTATCATCTTCTCTTGACATTTTTACAAGATTCCGAACTAGGCCTTTGATTTATTTGAAAAGAAACCCAGAACAATGGAACGAATAAAGCACCTCTTTATAAAGTTTGTGAAAAATTTTGGCTAAAAAAACAGCAGCTTGCCCATCTGAATGACAAACCCGATAAGACCGACAACTAACATACCTATTCCGCTGACTTTCACAATTGTTTTGAATTCCGTCGCATCGGGTTTCTTGGTTATTTTCAAAACCCTAATTGATTCCTGAACGAATGATCTTATTTTGTATTTCCATGAGGTTTGATTTTCAGCTTCCATAATAAAAAAGAATTTTACTTATTTTATAAATATTGTGAAAATAGAATTGTATTGTTCAATTTCATAATTAGTTGACACTTTTTGATGAAACTTTTTCCGAAAAAGTTTCCCGGTGTTAACGGACGGAACCGTTAATCCAAAAACTCAATTCCAAGATGCTGCTCTATTTCCTTCTTCTTCTTTTCAGCAGTTTTTTTGCCTGAGCCGAATATCTGGGAAGATTTAACGCCTGTGACAATAAGCATTGTCCTTATTGTCCTCTCCATATCTTTGTAGATTTGCGCGCCCCAAATGACTCGTGCATCCTCATCAAGCTTTTCTGTGATTGTCTCAACAACTTTTCTCGCCTCATCAAGAGTCATGTCTTCGCCGCCAATCACATTAATCAATGCCCCATTTGCCCCGCTTATGTCAACATCTAGCAATGGGTTGTTAATGGCCTTCTCAACAGCCTCCACAGCCCTGTTTTCAGTGTCGCTTTCGCCTACTCCAATCAAAGCAACTCCGCCGCCTTTCATAACTGCCCTTATGTCAGCAAAATCAAGGTTGACAAGCCCTGCTTTTGTAACAAGCTCCGCAATGCCCTTCACAGCATTTGTAAGTATCTCATCAGCAACTTTGAAGGCAGTATGCAAGGGCAGCTCAGGAGCCAATTCAAGCAGCTTGTCATTTGGAATAACAATCAAAGTGTCAGCTGTCTGCTCCATTTTTTCTAGGCCGATTACTGCATTTTCGTACCTTCTGTGGCCTTCCATGGAAAAAGGCATTGTGACAACTCCAACAGTCAAAGCGCCCAGCTTTTTTGCAACTTCAGCCACAACAGGGGCAGAGCCAGTTCCAGTGCCGCCGCCTAAACCGCATGTAACGAATATCATATCAGCGCCCTGAAGCGATTTTTTAATCTCTGCTTCTTGCTCGCGTGCAGCCTCTTCTCCCAAGCGCGGCTCTGAGCCAGCACCAAGGCCTTTTGTCAGCTCCCTTCCTATGAGTATCTTCCTGTTTGAGGTTGTGTAAAGCAAATCCTGGGCGTCTGTGTTAACAGCTATGGTTTCAACTCCAACAATGCCAACCTCAGACATTCTGTTGATTGTATTATTGCCCCCGCCGCCGCAACCGACAACCTTGATAGTCGCCCTTTGCCTTGCAAGCAATTGTTCAAGCTCAGCATCTATATCTTCAAGTTCCTTCCCTCTCTGGACATGCTTTTTATCAATAGAAAGCAGCTTAGGGTTGTCATTAGCTTCCACTTCCATTGCCTGCTCAACCAATGTTGCCACTAAATCACCCTTTAATGTTAAAAAACGGTTGTAACTACTATTTAAATTTATTTATTTTATCTCTTCGGGAATAGTAAAAATAATCTTCTTTATGTTTGGAATCACTCTTGCCAAAATTTTCCTGAATTCTTCCTGGGACTCTGTTGACATGCCCCCCTTAGGATTTATGGTGGCAGAATCCTCTTTTACTTCAATCTCAGCATCCTTTATGTTGAAATTAACTTTTAACAATGACCTAATTTTTTCTTTCTCATCATCCACCAACCTGTTTATTTTGACATTGTAAACAAGATCCTTTCCAGCAAGCGGATGGTTGAAATCAACCAGAACCCTGCCGCCGCTCACAGTTTTGACAATTCCAAAAACTCCGTCAATATTTAATTGCAGGCCCGGGATAGGCTGTATGTTCTGCTGCCTAAACCTGTTAATGGGTATAAGCTGTATCAGCTTTGCATCTTTTTTGCCGAATGCGTTTTCATGGCTTATCTCAAATGTGCACTCTTGTCCTGTTTCCTTGCCGATTATCTGCTCGTCAAGCCCTTTAAGTACACTGTTTTCTCCAACGCAAATCACAGCAGGGCTGTAATCCAAATGTTTGCCATACAGGCCGTTTTCCCTTGCAGTTTTCTCCTGGTTTGTGTCAAATATAATGCCATCTTCCTTGATTTTCCCAGTATATTCAATCTCCACAAAATCATGCTTTTTGACAACAGCCATAGAACTAAGTTTTAAGCATTATGGGTGGTTTATAAAGATTTCTGCTTGAATTGAACAAACTTTATTATTTTTTCTACAACTTCACTTGGCATCAAATTTGTAGTATCAACGATATAATTATACAATTTCTTATTCAGATAGTTTATGCCATAATATTTTTGATATCTTTTCTTTTCGCTTTCCTCCCTTTTTTTTATATTGATTATTGCTTCTTTCAAGCTGCTGCTTTTTTCCTGCTGCCGTTTGTCATTCAAAATCCTTTGAGCCCTTACATTGTCATCTGTTTCAAGGAAAACCCTTGCTTCAGCATTTGGAATGAAAAATGCCGCAAGCCTTCCGTCAACCACAAAATTGTCTTTGGAGTTACCTAGCTCTTTTAGTTTTTTATCAAGCTCTAAGTCTATTGATTTGGACTTTTCAGCAAGTTTGTTCAGTTCAAGAAGGCTTAGTCCCTTTTCAACTGCCATTGCCCTCATCAAATCACCTATGGAGTAATGCCTTAGATTAAGTTTTTCAGACAATAATTTGGCGACAGTACTTTTTCCCGAGCCAGCTTTTCCTGAAATTGCTATTCTCATAAAAAACTGATGTCGCAGTTAGTTTATATATTTTATTTTTTTAGTCAATAGTTGTTGTAAAAATTTCGAAATGCTGAGTTGTGGCAATCTTTAAATTTTATATAAAACTTATAAAACAAATTTTTTTTATCAATCCAAAAATATTTAAATAAAGATTTTCTTTTGCCAACTATGAAGCAGAAATTGGTTGAAAAAGTGAGTATATTTTTGTTGAAGAAAGGATTCACTATAAAAAATCTGACAAGGACTTGCTTTGACATACTTGCAAGAAAATCAGAGCAGATTCTTCTCGTCAAAGTGATTGAAGACGCAAATTCAGTCAGCAGGCAATACACTGAAGATATGGTGGCTGTTTCATCTTATATCGACGCATCGCCCCTGATTATAGCTGAAAAAGCAGGAGACAATTTGGAAGAAAACATAGTGTATTCGAGATTTAGCGTTTACACGCTGAACTTTAGCACTTTTTGCAACTGCGTGAACAGCAAATACCCATTTATCAAGAGAAGCAAGGCAGGGCTTACTGCCTCTATAGCTGGCAGTAAACTGAGGGAAAAGAGAGAGGGACTTGGATATTCCTTGAATGCCTTGTCAAAAAAAATCGGAGTCACCAGCAGAATGATAATGAAATATGAAAATGAAAATTCTGAAGTGACAATAAACAGGGCCATGAAATTATGCGACTTGTTCGGCTACAACGTGTTTAGCGAGGTCAATGTTTTTGTTAAGCAGCAGCCGCAGAGCAAATTCGAGTCAGAAGTCTCCAGAAAATACATAGAGCTTGGCTTTGATGCAACAGACACCAAGAAGACGCCTTTTGATATCATAGCAAAAAAAGATGGCGAAGTGATACTTACAGAAGTAAGCGACAATTTGGACCCGCAAATGCAGTCGCTCTCAAAATTATTGGAAGTAGACAATCTGGTTATTTTTCAAAAGAAAAGGCCAAAGGACATACCTTCACTCACAAAAGAGGAATTCATGGATTTTGATAAGGCAAATAAGCTTGTGAA
>JACPTC010000008.1 GCA_016192985.1 Candidatus Woesearchaeota archaeon
TTGGTGCAACTGGCGATAAGGTATATAAGTATGTTAATAATAATGCAGCATTAAGCAACACAACATTGAATAACTTATCAATTGGCAACCATAATGTAACTATTTACGGCAAGGGTTCAGATGGAAATACCGCGCAGACTAATTATACTTATTTTGAAATAATAACTCCACAGCAAATTGCTTCCTTAAAAATAGACTCTCTCACAGAACTCTACAGCAATGATACTCTTAGAATATTCGAATTTGTCGTCACAAACAATGGCAGCGGTGCAATAACAAACGTCCAATGGTGGTTTGACACAAATAACAGTTACATAATAAACAGCACGATAAACATTAGCTCTTTAGCTGTAGGTGATAGTGCATTTGTTTATTTAGAGTATAATTTTAGCAGCACTGGAAGCTTTACTACAAAGGCAAATGCGTCAAATGGTAGTCTCTCAGACATGAAAACCTTTATTGTCAACATAAGCACTGCCCCTGTAATAACAGCAATTCCAGACATAACCTTTAATGAAGACACTTATAATGACAGCCTAAACCTAAGCGATTATGTCAGCGATGCAGAAGATCCTGACAGTGCTTTAACATGGACAGCTTCGAATAATGTCAATGTAATTGTAACAATAAGTCAAACAACAAAAATTGCTAACTTTACTGCTTTGGCTAATTGGTCAGGCTCTGAAAATATTAAGTTTACAGTTAATGATACTTCAGGATTGACTGCGAATGACACTATTCTAGTCACAGTCAATCCAGTTAATGATGCCCCAACATTTAACTCTAGCAAACAAATCTCAAATATGACATGGCCTGAAGATATATCAAATAGCTCTTTAAACTTGAGTGGATATTTCTATGATATAGACGGCGATGCATTAAACTATACTTCAACAGGCACATCAAACCTTATAGTCCATATTAACAATAATACTGGAATTGTAAATTTGACTCCTAATGCAAATTGGACTGGCATAGATTATGTTGTGTTCATTGCAAAAGACCCATCCGGATTAACGGCAAGCAGCAATAACGTAACTTTAAATGTGACGCCAGTAAATGATGCTACTTCTGTAAGCAACATAACAATTTCAATAAACAATAATACAGGTATTGTTAACTTTACACCTAATCCGAACTTTAATGGTGCAAGATATACAATCTTTACCGCTATAGACGCATTGAATATAACTATATCAAGCAATAATGTAACGTTAAATGTTACTCCTGTGAATGACCCGCCAACAATTGATAGTTACGTGCCATTAAATCTAAAGCCTTCAGTAATCGCTGGTTCTAATTTGACATTTAACCATACATCAAGTGATGTCGATGGAGATGCTTTATCTTACAGTTGGAAGCTTGATTGGATTGAGAAAAGCACAGAGCAAGGGTGGGTATATAACTCAACAATTAATGATCTTGGCACCCATAACATTACTTTGAATGTGTCAGACGGAATTGTGAATGTAAGCATGCAGTGGAACGTCACTGTAATAAATCAAACAAATATTAATGTTTATGATTTCTCAATTTTGCACCAGAACTCAACTCTAATAGTATTCGGATTTAGCATAAACAATACTGGAACTGTGAATTTAACAAACATCAATTGGAGTTTGAATACAGGTCCTGAAAATATTTTTGCTAATGAATTGTTTGGCTTAAAGCCAAATGAAAGCATATTTGTATTTGTGGAATATGCTTATCCAACTACTGGAGATTACAATGCAATTGCTTCTGCAACTGATGGAACCTATTCTGATTCAGAAAGCATAGCAATTGAAATTGAAGATATAGAAGTAAGCAATCTGTCTGTAGCGTACTCAAATGCAACTGAGAGAATATTTGAACTTATAATCAAAAATTTCCTAAACACCAATTTAACAAACGTATCGTGGACTTTTGACACTAAAAACAGCAACGTAATAAATAGTACTATAACTACCACTCTACAACCCAATGAAGAAATGTTTGTTTACTTAGATTATAACTTCACTTCAACTGGAACGTTTAATGTAAATGCTAGTGCTAGAAATGGAACTTTGATTGATTCTAGGAATTTAACGATAACTATAAGTTGAGCACTAAAAATTTTGAGAAAAATTAAAATTGACTTATAAATATACCTATAGTGTGTTATTTTTCTTATTTCAATTTATTTTCTCTATTGAAAACAACCACTGGACACTGGACATTTGCGGGCAAGGTATATAAACAAATTCAACATGGCATAAAACAGCGAGGTGGAAAAAATGAAAATATCTGAAAAATTAAGTGAAATAAAGCAAAAAGAAGGGCAGTTGATGAGACTGTACAATTTAAGGGACACTTTTGCCAAGCAATCCTTCAAAGAAGAAGTAATAGTCAGAGAGAAGGATAGCACCAAGGAACTGGAAAAGAAGCAGAAGGAGTTTATCAAGAATAAGGCAGAGAAATTTGCCAAAGTCACAAATGACATTGAGAAATTAAAGAATGAAATTGTTGAAACAAAGAATAAAATCAATAGGAAGAACGTCGAAAGCAGCGTTGACCGCAAATTAGCAGAGATGAAGTACTTAAGGCTGGAGTTGTCAAAGCTGATGAATCTCATCAAGAAAGACAGCTACATAGACAAATTCATTGACATAGATCTCTGGCAGGAATTAGGATTAGCGAATAGAATAAAAGAGCTAGAGGCAAAAAAATCAAAATTGGATGCAGAAATCCAATTTGTCAATTGGTCAACTGAAGTATGATCCTTGTGTATCCAAGGCAGCAGATAATACACGCCGAGTAACTTAGGTTATTTGGACAGTTGAATGACGGGAAACCCCAATCCGCAAAGGTTGTTCAGAAGTTTAATGTGTTTTGGCGCATTAAAGATTGTGAGCTTTGCACTTTAAAGATTACCGGGCTTTTGAGTCCTTGACAGGATTAAAGATTGTATGTGTATTATTTGCTGAATTTTATATACAATTCACATAAGCCAGAATGTTGTTACATATACTAAAAATAGCAAAAACTATATTTACAACTCCACCCCCTCTGAGCAGGGGTGGCAGTTGCTTTAATCATTTTTTTACTTTCAACTCGATAAACGGTACGAGATAAAAAACTTAAGATGTGGTAATTAGAGCCTAATAAGTTAGTATGGATAAATTAAAGCATAAATAAACCTTTTAATGCTAAAAAATAGCAAAATTGAGCTTATTTAGAGCAAAGAAGACAACTTTTTATTAATTTATATCAAATTTATAGGCGATTTTTGTACATAGAGCTTGAAGAACGTCCATATACCTTAATGAGTCTATTTCAAGAACCTCTAGCCTTGCATGGATTATTATATCAATTCTTATTCCGGCTTTCGCAATTTATAAATATGGATATAAATCAAAAGGCAATGGAGGAGTGGTAAAATGAAGCAAAACCCTGGGATAACGGACAGGGTATTAAGATTTGTACTTGCTTTCTGGCGGCTTGGGCCGTGGCCGTTAAGATTTGGCAACCCGATTATCAATTTAGTTGACATACTTGTCGAATTTATCCAAAGTTAATCTGATAACCATTGTATGCAGGCTTCTGAACTAACTGATCAAAAAGCTCTCTTAACAGAACTTGGTATTCTTTTGGAACAGGACCAAAAGCCCTGCTAATTTCACTTAAATTAATTGCATTATTTTTCAAGTTAAATTGTCCACCGCCTATAGCTGCAACAACCAACTTTAATCCTTTGATTTCGCGGGCCATGTATTCTACGCATTTGTCATAATGCGTGATATGTCCTACAGTTTTAAATGGCCATCTACTTGATAATTCGAAGTGTGGAGCTACCTTAGCTGATAGTTCCTCACTCAAAAATTCCTGAGCTATAAAATGATGTGAGTCATATGGTACATCAAAACCTCTTAGAACGAGTTTGGCAAACGTGGATTCCTCGCCCACTAGCCTAATTTCCAAAAGCAAGTATTTAGATTCAGCACCGCTTTTTTTAAGCACCTCAATGCCTATTAAGCCCATTCTTTTCATCTGGTCGGGCGTATATTCTTGAGTCGGATCAAAACCCATTTCCTCATCTAAGCCATTCCAACTGCTCATTCTATCTTCATTTAATACTGCATCAATTGAGTCCAATCCAGCTCGTAGTTCCTCAAACATTCTAAACCGATTATTTGACCATATTATACAATAAAACAATAAAATTAAAAAATAAAAGAAGTTACTTAACTCTCACAGTTTCTAAATTCCTTGGCGCGACTGTCTCTATCCTAAAATTTTTATGCACAGAACTGGCCAAATCCAAGCATCTTGAATTCTCGCCATGGTTGACAATCACTTTTTTTGGCCTTGGCTCGCATTTTGCAACGAAATTCATAAGCTGGTTTCTTGAAGAATGCCCTGAAAAGCCCTCGACAGTGCATACCTGCATTTTAATCTGAAGCATTTCCTGCTTGCCGCCGCCAGAGAAAGTAAACTCTCTTTCTCCAATCTGTATTCTTTTTCCCATGGAGCCTTCTCCTTGGTAATTTACAAATCCAAGCGTATTTCTTGGGTTGTCGCACAGGTGCTTGAGATATTCAACAGAGGGGCCGCCAGTGAGCATGCCTGAAGTTGCCAGAATCACGCAAGGGCCTGTTTGCTCTATCACATCCATCCTTTCTTTCTGGGAGCCAACTCTTTTGAAAACTTCATTTAGAAATGGGTTCTGGTCTTTATGGAATATCAATTTTCTAATAGAGTTATTAAGGTATTCCGGATATGCTGTATGTATTGCAGTTACATCCCACACCATTCCGTCTATAAACACGGGAACTTGCGGCATTCTGCCTTCTCTTGCCATAGCTTCTATTGCGAGCATTACTTCCTGCGCCCTGCCAACTCCCAGTGTAGGTATTAAAACTTTGCCGCCTCTCTCTGTTGTCTCTTTTATTGTATTCATCAGCTCTTCATCAGTTTCCTGCCTGTGGGGCATAAGATTATCTTTGCCGCCGTATGTTGCTTCCAGCATCAAGGTTTCAAGCCTTGGAAACATTGTGACAGCAGGCTCAAGCAGCAAAGTTTTGCCGTATTTCTGGTCTCCACTGTATAGTATGTTATGCAAACCATTTCCAATATGCAGATGCACCATTGCGCTGCCAAGAATGTGGCCTGCATTGTAAAGGGTGATGCGGACATCTGGAGTTACATCGCTGACTTCGTCATACTCAAGCGTTATGGTATGCTTTACCATCTCCTTAACCTCTTCAGATGTGAAGATTGGATCCTGCCCTTCCTGTCTTTGTATTTTGATGTAATCGAGCAGAAGCAAAGCAGAAACGTCCCTTGTTGGCTCTGTGCAGTAAACTGGCCCTTTATACCCATATTTGAATAGGTAGGGAATAAAGCCGCAGTGGTCAATATGGGCATGGCTCAGTATAACTGCATCTAGCTCATTTATGTTGAATTCAGGGGCATCAAGGTAGGGATATGGCTTGTCAGGAGATGCAACATTAATGCCGCAGTCCAGCAATACTCTTGATTCAGGAGTTTGCAGAAAAATGCAGCTCCTTCCAACCTGGCGTCCAGAGCCTAAGTAAGTGAGCCTGACCCACTCGTTTTTCTTTTCTCTTCTCCAACCATCATAAATCCTGTGCCCTACATTATCAAGAAATTTTCTCCTGTAATCGCTGTTTTGGTAAAGAACAGCCCTTATGTTTTCTATCAGCTGCGATCTTATTGCAGGCTTTCTCCTTATCAGCGGCACCCATAAAGTTTGAGTTCTTATATCACGCAGAATAGTGCCCTGCTTTCCAATAGCAAGCCCGGGCTTTTCAGCCTCAATTATAACCCTGCTTCTCTGCGCGTCAAAAATAACCTGGTCAACGCCTGCTTCTGGAGGAATTATGGAGCGTATTCTCTTTTCCGCCTCCTCCATGTCCATGGTAATGCTCGGGTCCGGCCTTAGCTCTACCCTTTTTTTTATATCATCAACTATCCTTTTTATCATTCCGTTGTTATTTAAGAAGAAGTCTTTGTCTTTTGTGTACAGAACTATATTGGCGCCTTCAAAATTCACATCGCTTATTCTGTTTTCAGGCAGGTTCCTGAGAATTTCCTTAATTATGTCTCCCATTTTTATAGAATTTTAATTTTTTGGTTTTTGAAATAATTATTAAGTCAAATTTTTTTATATTTGGATTGCGCTAAATTTAAACGCATAATCAAAAAATAATTAAAAAGCAGTTTATTTTAAGAAAATTTTAAGCCTCGATTTTAAGTTCAAATTCCTTTGAAAAGACCTTTTTTATGCCGTCTTTTGTAATGGTCACGATGTCTATGCCATTGCCGGATGCTATGTCCCGTTGCACTGCGGCGTTTATACATTTTGCAGCAAGCTTTACCCCTTCTTCAACATTCAAGCCTTTCTTGTAAAGGGTCTCCAAGACACCAAATACCATAACAGAGCCAGAGCCTGAAGAAATGTAATCATCAATTTCGACAATCGAGCCGTCAGGGCTTAAGTCATAAAGATGAAAGCCAGACGAGTCTTTTCCTCCAACTATGAAATGTGAAATGCCCGGGATTAAGCTGAATTTCCTTATATTGCCGTATACAAAGTTGGCAAGCAACGTGGCAGCTTCCCTCACAGTTGTTTCTCTGCCAGTCCTTATGTCTTTTAATTTGAGCTCTGCCTTAATGTATTTTGTCAGCAGCTGAACATCTGAAACCGTTCCTGCGACTGTGACAGCTATGTTGTCTGTTATGCTCATTATTTTATCAAACTTTTTATAGGATATTAAGTAACCTGCTGTAGCTCTTTTGTCTGCTGCCAAAATTAAGGCATCTTTGCAGACTAACCCTAAAGTTGTTGTGCCTGTTTTCATATCTATATTATCCATTTTAAAACATGTGAGAATTTCTTTATGTTGTGTATTATTGAGGTAGTATTTAAATGTTTTGATTTGTTTTAACAAAAAATTATTTTACGCTTCTCTAATTGAAATTTCCAGACCAGGCCTTAATGTCAAATATTGTCTACGCACTCCATCGTTGAAATAGGATAACAAAATATTCAACTCTTTAAGTCGTTTTATCTGTCTTAGAGCATATCTCGCAAAAGGAAAATACTTTCCTGACATATATCTCGAACCATGTATCCGGTGTAGGTCTTCTACAGGATTAAATTCCCCATATTCCATTTCTCTTATAGGTTTTTCACTTAATCTTGAAAGTGCTTCATGCAAAGCGCCAGCCCTGGAGATTAAGGGTGATAGGTTTGATTTTGACTCTGGAACTCTATCCGCCATAAGTTCATAGCCTCTCTTAAGTTCCCTTACAATACGTCTGTTTTTCTCAATTATAGCCCTTATGCATCTCTCTGCGCTGTCATCCCCTTCACTAGCCCTTATTTTTAAGTATTCAAAAACCAGAACTTCTAATTGGCGATTGGTTGCAGAAGGTGCAATATCTGGAAGTTGGTAACCCTGTGAATTTGGAGATAACCTTACACCATCAGTTTCTCGTACAGGTGATTGTGATACATAACCCACAATAGCAAGTTCCAAAGGATTTAATTTGACATCTATGCCTTCAACAGACATTCTTTTGTAACTGCCTGTGAGAAGATACTTCTTTTGAGGTGATTCCTCGGGCATTTTTACCTTAAACTTTCCTCAAACAGAACATTGACTGCATTTACAAAGAATCTGCTGTTTATCCAGATAGCAACTTCATAATCAGGAGCAACGCTTTGATTTGAAACCATAAACGTCATTTCACTCCTATCAATGCTTACGAAGCTTGTGTTTGCGCTGTACTCAACATGCTCGACATTCTGTAATTTTTTAAGGAGAGGCTTATTCTGAGGCGCATAAATCCTTGCTTTGATTCCTTTCTTCGCAAAACCCGGCATAAAATTTTTCAACAGCTTTATCACCCTTTCCATATGCTCTTGGGTTGAAACAATAATCACAGCTGATTTTGCTTTCGACACCATTTCTTTTATATGCCTGTTGATAGCTGTTCTTCCAACAACTGATTTTGAAAGGGTTGAAACGTCAACATGCTGCACGCCTGTTTTGTGCAAAAGCTCTAATTCCTTGAACTCATCGGTTCCTTTTATGCTTTCATACTGAATTGCCAGCTGTTCTGCTTCCTCTTTTATTTCCTGTTTTACCCTTTCAAGGATTATGTCAGGCTCCATAGCAAGGTATTTTATAGGCTTGCCTATTTTCATTATTATAAATCCTTTCTTTTCTAAAGATTCAAGAACGTCATAGCATCTGCTCCTCGGCACACCAGAAATATCCGCAAGTTCGCCTGCAGAAGCCAAGCCCCTGCTCAGCAATGCAGTCCAAATTTTTGCTTCGTAAATGTTTAGTCTGAAGTGCTTTCTCAAATCCAGCAAAAATTGCTTATCGTGCAACATTTTCAGTTAAAGTATTCATTGCCAATATTTAAAGGTTTCTATTTTGTAACTACTTTAAAGGGGTTATACTAAAATTGACCTGTGTCAAAAACTGCATGAATAAAAATTATCTCGGTTTGCCTACCAAACGCGCATAGCGGTTCAATGGCAAATACCCATCCAACCCAAACATATTGCCGTAACTGCCAAAATTCCAAGAATAAAACAACGGACCTCTCCCAGTAGCTTGGTTTTGCCGTACTATTTCCCTGGGCAATAAATACACGCCCATTGCAGCTTCAGCTACAAGTTCATGTGCTACGGCATAAATTGCATCTGAATATTCCCTCAAAAATTCAGCATTTCCGAGCAGGATTTGCAGAGCAACATGAGATGGCACTTCCGATTTTCTTAATGGTCTGTTGATTCCTGCTTTTTCAAGTTCTGCTCTCTTCAGAGGTATGCCTTCGCGCTTTGCCGCTAAAGCTATTTCTTCCGTAAGGTGCATGCCTCCTGCATCCAATATTCTTTGCCATAATGGATCTTCGGGCTTTATATCCCTCAGTATCGAAGAGTTTGGCAATAAAATTACGTCATCTTCACTAGAGTAAAGAACACCAGCTATACTGTCGTAACTTGCAAGCCAAATGTCCCTTTTTGCTGGATGTCTGGTTAGAGCATGGAGTCTTCTCCCGGCTAAATCAGTTAAATCTGCAGGTGTAAATTCAGCTGTCATTATCTCATGCACTAATGACCTGTGAGTTCCATCATAGAATAAATAATGCCCACCTCCTAAATCTTTGCGCATTTTTTAGTAACCTGCTTTTGGTTTTAAATTGGAAAAGAGCACAAATTTAAAATTATCAAATTATCCTTTCCTTCTAAACAAGGTTGCAACCAAAACAATTCCAACAATCACAACAACTATTTCTGCGATTATTATTCCTGTGACAAACGCATTGCTTTTAAAGAAACTCTCCTGCGTGACAACTGCTTCTGGCGGAGCTGCAGGCTGGACAACTGCCACAGTTGTTTTTCCTGTTGTGGGTGTAATCAATTCAACATCTTCGTCTTCTTCAGAGCTTTCTTCCTCTGGCTCTTTGGAAGTCTCCTTAGTTGCTGTTGCGCACTCATTAACAGTCAGAGTAACTGTTTCTTCAGCCTTCTTTCTGCCGTCATCATACAGCGCCCTTAATATTACAGGATAGCTGCCTGCTTCCGCATCGGTAGGAGCATTAAAAGTGTATATTTTTGAAAATTTGCTTGTCTCTTCGTTTGGCTCAGCCTCTAATTCCCCAACATCATCTTTCAAGTCTATTCCCAAATCAGAGTTAAGCACTTGGAAAGACACATCTTCTTCGTCTTCGCTTCCTATGTTAAGTACAGAAACTCCCAGCTGAATGTTCTTTCTGTTGCATGCCACTTCAGCAGGGCTCAATGACTTTCGTGTTATTTTCAGCAGATGGTTTTCTTTGTCAACTTCGAGCTTCAGCTTCATTGTGGCTTCGTGGTTTGTGTTGTTCTCATCCTCCCCTTCAACCCGTATCTCAACGTCAAAAGTGTCCTCTTCTACTTCCAATGGAACTTCAAACTTAAGGTTGACTCTCTTGTCGTTTCCTGACCCCAAGTCAAACTCTGAAGACTCTTCCTCAAAATCGTCGCCGTCATCAATCTCTTCAATAGTCACCTCAACTCTTATGTCATCTATATCCAAATCCTCTGCATCGGTAAAATTATTCTTGACTTCAACCCTGAACTCAACTGTATCGCCGGGCTCTGCCTCCTCATCTATGTTCTCGCCATTGACAAGATTCTTTGATGTTTTGCTGCCTACCCTAACATCTACATCTGAGAAAATGAGCTTTGAGCCTGCAGCGTATCCAACATTGATAAGCAAAACGAATATTACAAAACTCAGCAAAAATAATTTTAAGCTTATATTAACCACCCTAAGCGTGCAAAAAGCTCGTAGTATTTAAATTTTTCGCTATTTTGTAATGGTAACAATATTCAAATAAAACCAAAGGCTTCCATATGGCTTTTTTGAGCAGCAGAAAGTTTATAAACCTTATTCAAACTATATTCGTCATGGTTGGTAATCTGCCTAATTTCACAAAATTTGACATTCTAAGATGTTTTCTGAGATTTAGCGGGAAAGTAAGCAGGCAGGAGCTGGCAAAGGAGCTTGAGCTTGGCGAAGGAACTGTAAGAACAATACTCAAATCCTTAAAGTCCAAAAAACTTTTGCAGTCAACAAAGAAAGGACATTTTTTAAGTGAAAAAGGCAGCACAGCCCTAAAACAAATTCTTGATTGCATTAGCCTGCCAAAAATCATAACAATTAACAGCCTTTATCACGAATACAAGAAAGTTGCTGTTGCGGTAAGAAACTGCTCCATTCCAATGAAAGTTTACCAGCTCAGGGACTTGGCAGTAAAGAATGGCGCAGATGGCGCGCTTATACTTAAATTTCAGGGAAAGCTTTTTGCACTTGAATCAGGCTATGAGCAGGATTACCGTAAACTGGAAAAAGACATTGAGTTAAAAGATAATGATATCCTAGTTGTTTCCTTTTCAAGCTATAAAAGAAATGCTGAAAACAGCGCTCTTGCTGTTGCAGGCGAATTGAATAGCTTCTTAAAAAAGTTTATAAATGGATTTTGAGTGTGGTGGTGTATGCTGATTGCAGGCTGCTCGTATGGACAACACATAGGACATTTGGTTGCCAACAGGCTAAAAGCCAAGCATTCAAATTTGATTGTGAGCAAATTTCCCGATGATGAACTTCTGGTCAGATTTGACGCAGTTTTAAAAAACCGCATTGTCGTTCTAGTTCAGTCATTCTATAACGAGATAAGCGACTGCCTTATTGAGGCAATTCTTGCAGCAGAAACGGCAAAAGTATTAGGCGCAAGAAAAGTAGTTTTAGCCGCTCCTTACTTTCCTTATATGAGGCAGGACAAAAGGTTTCATAGGGGAGAAGCAATAAGCCAAAGGATAATCTCAGGTTTGATAGACAAATATTTTGATGCAGTTTATTTGATGGATCCGCATTTGCACAGGGAAGACAAGCTGGAACACATCTTTAAGATAAAGTCCAAAAAGCTGACAGCAAATAACCTAATTGCTGAATATATCAAAGGAAATATTCCAAATCCAGTTATTATCGGGCCTGATGAGGAAAGCCACAAATGGGCAAGGAGTGTTGCTGAAATGCTTGGGGTCGAGCACAGGATACTAAAGAAAAAAAGGTATTCTTCATACCATGTTGAAGTAAAATTAAATAAAAAGGTTGACTTGAAAGGCAAGAGCGCTGTCATTGTGGATGATATTGTAAGCACAGGCAACACGATATTTAAAACTGCGGAAATCTTGAGAAAACTCGGCGCAAAAAAAATTTACTGCATCTGCGTTCATGGAATTTTTGTTGGCAATGCGCTGGACAAGCTGAAAAAGAAAAAGATAAATGTTGTTTCTACAAACACAATACCGAGCAAAGTGTCGAAGATTGATGTGAGTGGGGTGATCGCCGAGAGCTTATGAGTCATAGGTGTATTTGGGAAAATTCTGGAAATCGCTTGGCGATTTAGCTTTAGTGCCGATTTTTCCGTTTGTTATATTCTCAGCAAGTTACGAATGAAATGGAGTTCTGGCGACCTGCGTAAGCAGAGTTATAACACAGTGGGCACTCGTAATTAAGTATGTCCGACGATTTTCTCCTGAAAAATCCAACATTTTGTTAAAATTTGATTTTTAAGAGCAATAATAAGCCCTTTTTGGCTGAAAAAAGACCAAAAAGGTGTTTTTTAATCAAAATCTGATTACTAGTATTCTTAATATAACCCACCTCATCAACATTAATACTCAGGATCAGAAAGGAAATAGCACACTGTATACCCTTTTTGCTCTAGGATACTTATAATACCTTGATAAGCCACAGGCTTGCAGTCAACTGCGTCTTCCTTTTTTCTGTCTATTATTATCGAGTTTGCAATTTCTCTAAGGTCATGTTCTATTTCTTCCTTCTCTTTTGTGGTTGCCAATATAGTGCTGTCAAATTCACCTTCATACCAGCTATACTGCAACTTAAATAAGTGCAGAATTTTTCCTTCCATTTTCATCACCTCAAATAGAACTCAATGTGCTCTTGTCAAGAATTCGTTTTAAGGGAGTAAGTTATTCATGTATTTATATTTTACGCACAAAGGTCTAGTGCTAAATTTTTTAAAAAAGATATAATTAAGAGATTGTACTCTTTTTGATGTAATACCTCACAAATTCAATATAACTTTTAGTATATCTGTATACAAAAAGAAACTTTTAAATACAGGTTCTATCTATTTTATTAATATGGAGTATCACATAAGGTTAGGTAGTGTCAGAAACAGTACAAAGTATTTAGCAAAATATCCAAAGCTTTTGCTGCTTTTTATAACCTTTCTAATAGCTTATCTTTTGTTTTATGAAAGGAACTATCAGCCGTTTCAAGACTTTATAGTTAGCTTAGGATATTCTGGAATTTTTGTAGCTGGCGTACTTTTTACCTATGGATTTACAGCAGCTCCTGCAACAGCTATTTTCCTTATCCTAGCGCAGCACCAAAACATTTACTTGGCAAGCTTAATAGGCGGGTTCGGTGCTTTAATAGGTGATTTGTTTATTTTTAGTTTCATAAAGTACTCTTTTTCAGATGAAATTAGAAGATTGTCGAGAGAGAAGATAGTTAAGTACTTTAATGGAAGATTGCCGGGAATTCTTAAGAGGTATTTCATGCCAGTTTTAGCTGGATTTATAATAGCTTCTCCATTGCCAGATGAAATTGGTGTTTCCTTAATGGCAGCTTCAAAAATAATATCAACAAAAATCTTCTCGATAATATCTTACTCACTGAACACAGCAGGAATTTTTGTCATTCTTTTGGCTGGCAGAATTATTTGAGATTATTGCAATGTAACCCTTTTCTTTCTAAAAATATCCATGAAATTCTTCTTATACAGCCAATTTCTCAGAACTATAGGTGTTAGTATAGTTGTTAATAAACTCATTAAAACCAACGAAACATAAATGTCTTGCTTTATTAGACCAGCATTCAAGCCAAGCAAAGCAACTATCATTGCCACTTCTCCTCTTGGTGACATGCCAAAACCGACAATAAAAGAATCCTGATTAGACATTCCCTGCAGTTTTGCCGGGATATAGCAGCCAATAACTTTAGTAAGAACTGCAACAACAGTTAATGCAATTAAAAACCATATAACATTGGCCGTTAAGGCGTGGAAATCAGCCAAAATCCCCAATGAAACAAAAAATATGGATGCAAAAATGATGTGCAAGTATTCTGCCCCTTCTTTATAATCTTTGCTGTGCCTTAAAACCACGCTGCCAAGGGAAACACCTGCAATAAAAGAACCCACAATGGCTGACAAATGAATCAGCTCTGCCACCATGGCATACAGGAATGCAATCATCATAGCAAAAATAAAGACAAACTCGGGAAATTTCTTTGCTATGTTTGTATTATCCACTTTTGTGACAAGCTTGCTTAAGAACTTATAACCGACATAAGAGCCGATAACCAAAAACGCAAGCGCATTGAAAACAACCAGAGATGTGCCTGTTAACGAGAGGGTTCCTGCAACCATTTGCTCCGAAACTGAAAGGGCCAAAAGGCTTAATACATCGTCAATCACAGCAGCACCGATAATTGCTTTTGCGGCATCAGTCTGCAATTTTCCCATCTCCCGCAGAACATTTGCAGTTATCGCAATGCTCGTTGCAGTCAATGCAGTTCCGACAAAAACAGCGCTGCCAAATTCATATCCAAATAATTTGGCTGTATAAAAACCCCCTACCCAAGGAATACAATAACAGCTGATTGATTGATTTTCGAAGCCAGAAGATAGCCAGCAAGAGCTACAAATAAAAGCAGGCTCATCTGGAATTCTATGGTTGAAATAAGTCCTTCCGCCATTTTGATTCAGTTATGCCTTATTGTTTAAATAAATTTTGTTTTAGTTTTAGTCAGGTAAAAAAAACAAACAGCAGGATATAAAGCAAAGGAACAGCTATCAGCATTGAGTATTCTGTCGATCTGTGTATTTTTTCAACAAGCTTCGTTTTCTTTAATTCCAAAAATTCAATCAGAATTATGTCTATCAGGAAAACCAATAATAGTATGAAATATGTCAAAATCATGAATTTATCCGCAAAAGTCAGATAGCCAACAGGAGGTATCTGGTTTGAAATGGAAACATGAAACATTACGGCTGCCACCAGGCTTGAGCCCGCCATGGTAAGCCTTGTTGGCAT
Organism: Candidatus Woesearchaeota archaeon; assembly: GCA_016192985.1. GTDB lineage: Archaea > Nanobdellota > Nanobdellia > Woesearchaeales > GW2011-AR4. Next base: position 14,675 of record JACPTC010000008.1, read on the forward strand.
TTTATCCGGGTCTAATATTAGGCTGAGCAGTACAATCAAGAGTATAAATATAACCGGCAAAAAGGTTTTCATAAACGAATTAAGGACTATTCTTGATATTTCGATGTTGAAAACATACTGGGAAAAGGTTTCATTGTAAACGGCATAATTATGCTCTCTCGCTTCGGCATTCCAGCCATCGATGTTCCATCCGCTGAAAATTATCGAGTCATCTATGCCGCTTTCATCCTCCAATGAGGTGTATTGAAGTTCTTGTATATCATTATTTTTGTCTTCTATGATTATCTGCATCTTTTGTGTGTCAAATGGAAATTTCTTGAGGTCGACAGGGCTGTTTAGGTTAGCCTGTATTCTGTAAAATTTTTCTTTGGGCTTGTTTATAATCTTATCAATGGTGCCTGCCCTCCCATTGATGAATTCGAAAGTTTCCTGGGGACAGGTTTGGCTGCATTTCATGGAAAGGTAAAAATCAGCGGTAAAGGAGCCTGTAGAGATATCAAATTTTCCCAAGTTCAAAACATATAAACCAATATTGACTTCCTGCGCCATAGCGGGCGCAATGACTGACAGAAGCACAAATAGCGATATCGATAAGAACTTTATTTTTTTCATTCAGATGGGTAATCAAACTTTATTTATTAATTTTTTCTATTCCTGCTAGCTTTTTCTGTTTTTACGCGAAATCTTTGAGTCAACAATCAAAATGGGGCCTTTTTTCTCTGTAATAATGACTTCTGTTCCTTTTTCAATTTTTTTGTTTGAACTTGCCTGCCAGATCTCACCTTTATATTCAACATATCCATTATTTTTCGGATTAATTCTTTCTGTAACTTTAGCAATATCGCCAATCAACTCTCCAATTGCTGGCTTTTTTCTTCTTATTTTCACAACTTTATACAAAGCAAATGCAAGGAAAATTCCAAACACAACTGAAGGAACAATTACTGATGCAATCATTGCGTTTTGAAACTCTCTTGAAATAAAATATCTTGGAAAGCTTGTTGGCACTAAAAGTATGCTTCCAATGATTGTTGCAATAATTCCAGCAGCTCCCAAAACTCCAAATCCCGGAGTGTGAAGCTCTATCAAAAGCAAAACAACTCCAAAAGCCAGCAAAAATATTGCAATCAAATTGACATTGAAGCCCAACCCCAATAAACCCAGGGCAATTAAGACAACTCCAGCAATCTCGCTTCCAAATCCAGGCGATGAAAAGCCAAATATCAAGGCATAAATTCCCAATATAAGCAATATAGAAGCCAGCATGGGGTTTGTTATTAAATTTAAAAATTGTATTCTCAAAGAAGGATTAAACCTAATAATCTCTGCATTTTTTGTGTTAAGTGTTTTTTTAATAGAGCTTAAATGCATCCCATTTGTTTGGTTTAGCAAATTTTCAATGCTGGGAGAAATAAATTCAATAACATTCATTTTTTTGGCTTGCTCAGGATTTAAGTTAAGATTTTCTTTGATAAAAGCAACAGCGGCAGTTTCATTTCTTTTGTGCAATCTCGCCTTTTCAGCAACAAGTGTTGTTAAAGCATTAATTATTTTTGACTCGTTAATTGGAGCAATGCCTTGTGCAGAAAGTGCGGCTGGCTGTGCCGAGCCAATTACAGTGTTTGGAGACATAGCAGCGACATGGGAGCTTATTAGAATTATTGTTCCAGCAGACCATGCAGTTGCTCCAGTTGGGTGCACATAGCTTATAATCGGAATGTCTGTTCTATCAATTAATTTTACGATTTCCAATGTTTCAGCCAAGCCACCGCCAGGCGTGTCAAGTGTCACCAATAACGCTTCAGCATCAATTTCTTCCGCTTTTTCCAGACTTGATTTAAACAGCTCAAGGGTTCCTGCAGTTATCGGACCATTTACCTCTATAACTAGAACTTTTTTAGCCTCAACCAAGTGCGGCAGCAGAAATAAGATTGTTAAAAATATGATTAATTTTTTCATAAATATATAGGAATAGCATGGATTAATAAATGTATTTGATTTTTTGGGATGGATAAATTTTGTAGAGCTGGAAAAAAGTTAGGAGAACGAGCGTAGTCCTTTGATGGGGTGAGGAGCGGACTCGCTTAAAATGTGTTATATGCAATGAGGCTTTGATGCCCGAACGAATGAGGATTTAGTTGTTCGTGCCGCCCGAATTTTCTTTGATGGAAATTCGGCTCGTAGCTTCTCATATGGTTTTAACGAAAGAATGTCTTTTTATAGGGTTCTGAGCGGTAATATTTAAATACGTGATACTTACATACATATTAAAAATGGGGGTAGTTTTAAAATTAATTTCAATATTGTATATTTTAGTACTTTTACCTATTGTTTATGCTGCACAAGTAACTATAACCCCACAAGTTACACCTGCTAAATCTGTAAATATTGAGTTTGACCAAACTCAACAGTTCACCATAACTTTAACACAGTCAAATACTGTTTGCTCCTTAAATTGTGTATACAAAATAACCGGTGGCATTATAGGGCAAAGTAGTGGCTCATTTGTACTCAACACCGCTCCTGATAAGGAAATACTCACATTTTCCAAACAAGCCCCCCATCGTGGTAAATCATCTGAACAAATTATAATTGATGTTGATTGTCAAGAGCCAGATTCTTTGATACCTTACTGTACTCCTTCTGATACTGGAATATATGATGAAATAATAACTCTTAATTACGATTTGCCTCTTGCAGAAAAGCAAGCTAAACAATTTCTTGACTCTAATTTAATTCCATTGAGATAAAATGTCCAAACATTTCAGAAAGAATCCTATAATGTTGATAGCAAAGTTAGAGAACTTGACCCTCTAGTAATTGCTGATGATTTAAGACAAAGAAATAATGAAATACAGAAAAATTACAATTCTGTAAATACCGCATTTGACAATAGTTTTAATGAGTATAATAATGAAGAATATGTAAAATCACAGAATTTATTTTCAAATTCTTGGAAATCCTCAATTGATTCAAGTTTAACAACAGTATCCCAATTAAAATCCGATATTGATGAAAGAATTAGGCAACATAATGAAGCAATTAAGCGTTTGCAGAATTTAATTAAGAGAATCAACGACCAGACAGATTTAGCTTCATTAGCACAAAGCAATTCGGAGTTTCAAGAAGTCAGAGATGGAGCTACGTCTATAGATAAAAACCTTAAATCAAAAATATATAAAAATTATGACGAAGTTAATAATGCAATATCACAACAGGAACAGAAAATTGAGGAATTAATACAAAAATGGAAAAATATAGTGGAATCTCAAACTCAAGATATTAAAAATATATTATCTCTAGAAATTGATAAAGCATGCAAACAAGCGGATATCTGCTCTTTTGTAATTCCTTCATCATTTGGCGAATCTTTTATAAAATCCACATGTGAAGAATTAAATAGTATTTCTCTTGAGTTTTTAAAATTCAATGAAAGAAAATCGAGGGAATATCAATTATTATTAAATGATATAAGAAATTTTAATGATAAAGCTGAAGTAATTAATTCAAAAATAAATGAGTTAAATGTGTTAACGTCAAAGATTGAAGAATCTATTAATGAGTACAGAATTAATGTAGATACTAACAATTGTGATAGTGCAATCGCAAAATTGATAGAAACTAAGAATCAAGGATTACTTGCACAAGATAAAGATATTAATTCAACAATTGGTAATTGTCAAGTAACTTATAATGAAGCTGAGCAAATCAATAACAAACAGAAAGCTCAAACATTATCTGGTTTAAAGAAATTCTTCTTTAAGATTGTCAATGTGTTTATCAGTAAGAAAAAATTTGATAAACTTTTATTATACGATAAAAAAACTGAGCCTGAAAAACCTACACCTCTGGAATTGAGCGTAGATGCTACTAATTCATTAAATTCTGTATGCAAAAGATTTGGTTTAATAAGTAAAACAACAGCTAATCTAAAAGAAGCTTTAACACCAATAGGACAAGAACTTAAAAATGTTGATAGCAAGGAAATCAAAAAAATTGAAAATGAATGTTGTATTTTTGGACAATGTAAAAAATGCTGTATTGGGGAACAATGTAGTTTAGATTCATCAACTTATCCTGTAGTTTTAGTTCATGGTTTTTCAGTTTGGGCAGGCAAACCTCTTCAAGAATCAATAGACGCTCTTAATAAATTTCAAGATAGACTAGTAGACGATGGTTTTGTTAAAGTTGGAATTTTATTGCCTAACGCAAATATGAATGAAATACCCAAAGGTGAATGGGGTAAGGGCGGACTTCCTGTAACCGTCAGAACGACTTACTATATAAATGTCGTAAATCAAGACGGAAAGGTCTATGGGGTAATAGACAAAAATAGGGGAATAAAAGATTATGCTAAAACATTGAGTGAAATTGTTGATTTACTAAAATATAGAACTGGTAAAGACAAAGTGAATATAATTGCTTTTAGTATGGGTGGGCTTGTTTCTCGTTCCTATATCAAAGATGGAGGTGCGTCAAATGTAAATAAACTTATTACTATTGGAACCCCAAATAATGGTGTTTATGATATAGATGGTATAAACTTTGCATGCGGATTACTTGGACAAAACAAGGAATGCGTGGATTTAAATGCAAATAATGATTTTATAAAAGATTTAAAGACTTATGATATCTCAAAATCTAATATAAAAGTTATTACAGTTGCTGGAAAATGCGGAACAAGCTCAAAATCTGGATATGCTTATGATAATGTTGTTCGTGTGGAGAGTGTGGCATTACCTGGAGTTACCAATTATGTTGTAGAATGCAAAGATCCATCAAAATATTCTTTTGCCAACAACTTTCATGGAGAATTGGTAGTTTCTGATTTAAATCCGCAAGTTTATAACTATGTTAAGGAGTTTTTGAAAAATGGATAAAAAACTTTTTAAAAAAATATTTTTGTTTACGTATATTGATATAAGTAAAATACATAAATGGATTTGGATTCAATCCAAAAGGAAATATACTCTTTTTAAAAGGATTTTGATATTCCTGAACGCCATCATTTTTTTAGTATATTTTATCTCCGCATATTACGCACTTTTATCTATCCTTTTTATTATAACCGGAGTATTAAATATTAGCTTCACGCTTTTGTTAACTGTATTAATATCCGTTTACATTACTAGTTTAACATTAATTCTACAGAGAAAGGGATTTTTTAAAAGAAAACAATTAGTGAAGTTTAACTTTAGTTTAATAAATGAGAATAAAGACTCAGATGAAATTAGAGATACAATCCTTAATCTTGAAGAAGAGCTTAGAAAATATAACAAAAGAAAATCTAAAATTATTGTAATTTTTAATGCTTATATCTACCATTTTGTATCCACTTTAGACATTAAAAAGAATATAAAATTGATTAAAAATTTTTTTAGAGATTGTAGTAAAATTCTAGATATTAAAGATGAATCCCTATTTTTGAAGGAAATGGTTATTATGAATCATAAAATTAAGAGTCATGAAGAGTATAAATATATGCAAGATTATCTAACTGGAGTAACTGGCATTCCTAATGAGAGTAATTTATTCTCCTACTTAAATAAATTGGATAATTACTTTTATAAGAATCGATTAATTAATAGAATATTCTTATCGTTAGACATTACTTTTGAAAAAATGGGCAAACACTTAAATGTAGTTATTTTAATTTTGATAATATTACTGACATTATTTTATTCGGAAAAGATTAAAATTATTTTAGATATAATTTCTAAATTTAATTTAATATAAACGAGAATAATCTTAGCTCAGAACCCGTTAAAGAAAAAGTTCCTGAATGGCTATGTGTATAATCTCTTGTTATGTGAATCTGATTACCAGTTCGTATCTATAAGATTATGCGAAAATTCTGTAGTGACCTGAAAGGTAAAACCATAATGAAGAAGCGGCACGAACGAACATATAACAAAATCTTAACGAACTTTTTAGCTTTATACATTTCTTTTCAATATTACAAATAACCACTAGGCACTGGACATCCCCACACAAGCTTTATAAGGGAATTAATTATCTAAACATCGGAATTCCATCAATCTAAATGATTGACGATTTAAATACATTGCTGGAATTCCGACTGTGCTCAAAAACCACGCAAAAACATTTGCGATAGCAGCATGCCACCAGTCTATGGCTGGTGGTTTTTGACAACTCAAAATGAATAAGGAAAATGCGCTTGTTGTTTTTCAGGGAAGCAGAATTAGAAGGACCTGGTTTAATGATGAATGGTGGTTTGTTGCAGTTGATATAGTTGAAGCACTCACAGATTCAAAAGACCCGAAAGGATACCTAAAAGATATGAGAAGGCGCGATGAGGGGTTTTCTGAAGGGTGGGGGCAAAT
>JACPTC010000014.1 GCA_016192985.1 Candidatus Woesearchaeota archaeon
ATTAGCTCCAAGATTGGAGATTATTGGAAAGGGTTACAGAAATAGTCCAATTGAATTTATGCTTCCCAGATTGAGCAGATGGGTAACAGCCATAGTGAACATCACGAGGATGATTAAAATGAGCTTAAGTTAAGGGTCTCTTCTAATGTAACTTAATTCTAGTCTCAACACCCCTCATACTATCTGCCCTTTCTCCAAAATATCTACTTTAAAATATATTTTTAAGTATATAAATCTTTATAAGTTTGTATTATTTTAGCTCGTATCGATACAGTTTAATAAGATGACAGCCACTGTTAGCACAAGGATTGAGGAAAAGATACTGGATGAGATAGATGAATTAACAAAGGAAAAGCATATGGACAGGGCGTCTTTGCTGAGAAACTTAATAGTTGAAGGGCTTGCGATTGAAAGGAAAAGAAAAATTTTGAATATGTGCAAAGAAAAAAGGATTAGCTTGGCAAAAGCAGCAGAGTTGCTCAGCGTAGACCTTTGGCAGATGATAGACCTTATAAAAGAAGAGAGCTTGTACTTAGATTATTCTGAAGAAGAGCTAAAAGAGGACTTAGAGGGCCTGCACTAAATGAAAATAGTAAGCAATGCATCTCCGATAATATTCTTGGCAAAAATAGAAAAACTAGACTTGCTGAATAAAGATGAGATTATACTTCCAAAACAGGCTTATGGGGAAATAAATAAAGGCTCTGAAACTAAAGAGGATGCGCAAAAAATAAAAATATTAGTTGAAAAAAACATAATAAAACTGGAAGAGGCAGAGATAAACGAAGAACTTGAGAAACAAAACTTGGGAATAGGGGAAAAGGCAGCGATCAGCTTAGCCATTAACAAGAAAACAGAGAATATATTACTTGATGAAAGGAAAGCAAGAAGAGTGGCAAGATTCTATAATCTAAAGCCAAAAGGAACAATAGGAATATTAATAAATGCCTGGGATAACAATCAAATGACAAAAAAAGAGCTTAATGAGTCAATAAGAAAGCTAGTGGAAGAAGGATACAGGATAAATGAAAAATTAATATTGAAGCTGTTAAATGATATAGAACAGCGTAATTAAAAAATGCTCCACATCATAAAAGAGGTGAGGGATATAAAGAGGTTTAATGAAATACTTAGAGTTCTGTTTGACCAGGGCTTTGATTTTCTGCTGGAGAGGATAAGGCTCAAGCACATGGTTCCAATAACAAAAAGGCTGGGCTCAAAGCTTAGGAAAAGCGAAGAGCTGAAGCCTGAAGTTATGTTGAGAAAAACCCTTGAGGAGCTAGGGCCTACATTCATAAAATTCGGCCAGATTCTGAGCGTAAGGCCTGACTTGATACCAAAAGAGTATTCCAAAGAGCTGGAAAAGCTGCAGGACAAGGTTCCGGAGTTCTCATTCAACGAAGTGAAATCCGTCATAGAAAAAGAGCTTGGCAAGAGCATAGAGAATTTATTTCTTCATTTTGAAAAAAAGCCGATAGCATCAGCCTCTATAAGCCAGGTACACAAGGCAATGCTCAAAAATGGCGACAAGGTTGCTGTGAAGGTCCAAAGGCCTGATGTAAAGCGCATGATGGAAACCGACATTGAGATAATGTTTTATTTCGCAAATCTTCTTGAAAGGCACATTGAAAAGATAAGAATGTTCAAGCCTGCAAAAATTGTCAATGAATTCAGGGAATGGACAGAAAGGGAGCTTGATTTCAGGCTGGAAGCTAGAAACGCAAAAAGGTTTTACCAGAATTTCAAGGGAAGCAAGACTGTGCATATACCGAAAGTGTATGATGAGCTGACAAGCGAAAAGGTGTTAACCCTTGAGTTTATAGATGGAATTGAAATGCATGACATAAAGCAGATTAAAAGAAAAAAGCTTGACTTTAGCCAGATAATAAGCAACGGGTTTAATGCAATTATGACGCAAGTCTTTGTGCACGGCATTTTTCATGCAGACCCTCATCCTGGGAACATGATAGTGATGCGCAATAACAAGATAGCATTTGTTGATTTTGGAATTGTTGGATATTTTGACGAAAGGCTGAAGAACAAATGCATAGATTTGCTTTATGGAATTGTTGAGCAGGATGAAGAGCTTATAATGCAAACGCTGACGAGCATGGGTATGGAAGGCGATGACATAGACTATGAGCAGCTTAAATCAGACATAGGCTTTATAATACAGCCTTTGCAGTCTTCATCAATAAAAGACATCAAAGTGAGCAAAGTGCTCGAAGAGATTCTGGACATGGCATTGCGGCACAAGCTCAAGGTGCCTGCCCCTTTTGTGCTATTTGGGAAGACTATCATTACTCTGGAAGGCGTGGCTATTGAGTATGATCCAAACTTCAAGCTTGTCGAGACTGCAAAGCCATTCATTGAAAGGGTGATTGCGAAGAGGTCAAGCCCGTTATATGTATGGAAAAGCCTTGTCCATAACATGGGCAGGTACAGGAAATTTGCAGAGGAATTTCCTGAAAAGGCTGAAAGGGCTCTTGAGAAGATACAAAGGGGCACAATCAAAGTTGACATTGAGGACACGGACATAAAAAAGCTGTCTTTGGAGATAGACAGGAGCAGCAACAGGGTTGCCTATGGATTGCTGATTGCCGCATTGCTGATAACATCTGCAATACTGATACAAGTCGAGAAAGGTCCTACAATACTTGGAATACCATTCCTGTCTTTTTTCAGCTTCTTTTTCGCCTCTATGCTTATATTTATCCTGTTTGTATCAATCATAAGGGAAAAATTCAGGCACTGGTAGCCATAAATAATTTAGAAACCAAACAATTATAAATAAAAATAAATATTGGAAATAAAATGCCTTTAGCTGTAACGCATGTTTTGCTTACTATTATAATAGTTGATTTATACAGAGACTATGTTGCAAAGCACAAAAGGTATTTTACCCTGCATACAATCTTTATTGCGGGCTTTGCAGGGTTATTGCCCGATATCGACATACCCTTGGACTGGATTCTCAATATATTGGGAGCGGGCATACTGCATAGGACTGTCACGCACACCCCAATATTTGGGTTGGCTTTTTTGGCGCCTGCATTTGCTTTTTGGCTTTACAAAAAGCACAGAATAGCGGTGTATTTCTTTGTGACAACCTTCGGAGTATTATTGCACATACTGCTGGATTTCCTGTTCACAAGCGATAACTCCGGGCTGATGTTTCTCTATCCCTTTTCCAATGCAATGTTTGACATGGATTTGCTAAGCAGCCTGGCCAAGCCGCAGATTGCAGCTGGAATTGATGCAATAATACTTCTATTGTGGCTATGGCATGAGGAGATAAGGCACAAGATAAGCGATTTTATTTAGGGAAATTTTAATATGCTTTTCATTAAAATACAATAACGAAAAAATCAATAAACATAAAAAACTTCAATACAGCACGCTTTACAGTCCGACCACCTGCCTGATAGTTATTTAATTACTTTAATGTGGTAAAAATAGAAAGATTTAAATACATCAGACATTCCGAAAGTATCCCAAAGAATGACCATTAAGCAGAATTTTTACACTAACAAAACTCATTAACGATTGAACATTAACTAAAAACCACATCAAAAAATAATCCAATGCTTAAAAGACAGAGGAGAAGAAACAATTCTATCCCAGAACGGAATGTTAAGCTTTAGCTTATCTCTGTAGAAGTCCATTGTTCTTACAATCAAATCAAAAATGCTCTCCAGAGCATTCATAATAAAATTCAAAAGAGTTCCTCTTTTGTTTTTATTCTGCCAAGCATTATAGAACAGAAAAGACAGGCAAACACAAAATAATCTCGTAGTTGGATTACTCGTTTGCGCTCTAAGCTGTATCCCGTCGGTGGCTTTGAAGATATTCTCTACATTCCATCTCTTCCTGTAGATGTATCTTACTGTGTACCAATTCTCAAACTCCATGTTTGTTATGAAAGCCCATCTGCTTCTTTTTCCATCTGTATAATCAACTCCAAGCACCAAATTGCCTTTAACTTTATGCTCTCCTATCTCAAAATCCCTGTAGCATTTCCAGACTTGGTAAAATCCAAATATCTTTTTCATGGTATCAGAGATTCTTGCCCTCAAAATAAAAGGAATTTTATTCCTTTTTAGCTTCTCTATAAACAATCCATCATAAAACCCTCTATCAAATAGGACACATTCATATGAAACTTCCTTTTTGATGTCTTGTAAAGTCTTGATGATAAAATCGTCGCAGTTCTCTTTTCTTTTTACAGCCTTTACTCTTAAAACTCTCTTTTTATTGCCATAAACTATGGCAAAAACGAGATACTTGTAGCTTCCAGTATCACCTTTTCCTGGTTTGTATTTGTGGAGGTACAACAAGATTTGCTTCTCTTCATTCGTTAACTTTTCTTTAGCATTCTTTTCCTTTTTTCGCAGTTTGCCTGTATAGGAATCATGAGTTTCATCGACTATGATGTAAGAGTTTACTTTTGTCAGCTTTCTCTTTTTTTCTCTCAGGAATTGCAAGCCTTGTTTCCAGAATTGATTTTCTAGGATTCTGATTGATGTATTAATCCTGTAAAACACAGTATCTGCATCTGGGCTAATTGACTTTGAGTTTACACTGTGGCAGCCATAAGAGGCTGCTACCAAAACCATGAGTATCATGGTTATTGTGTACGTTGCA
>JACPTC010000029.1 GCA_016192985.1 Candidatus Woesearchaeota archaeon
GCTAATGGTGAGGTTGTATCAGTAGACGCTTTAGATATTTCTGTAATTTATGACGGGCAGCCAGCCAAGTTATCTGTGCTGCATGATGTGACTCTATACAGGGAAAGAGAAAATCAGCTTACCACTGCTAATAAAGAGTTAGACGGAACAATAGCTTTAGTGGCACACGAGCTACGCACTTATCTAGCTGTTATTGCCGGATATACTTCATTGTTGCTGAGGAGAAGATTAGAGGAATCTATACAAGGCACATTAAAGACAATAGAAAGAAATGCTAGAAGAATAGAAGAAGCCCTTAGTGCAATAATGGATTTAGCGCGTGCCAACTACCAAGAAATAAAATATGATAAAATAAATCTTACTGGGCTTGCTTATAAAGTCAAAGGAGAGCTAGAAGAACAAAACCCTCAAAGAGCCGCATCATTTATGATTCAAGAGGGGCTAGTAGCAAATGGCGATAATAGGCTTTTAGAGATTGTGCTAAGGAATCTTCTAAGCAATGCTTGGAAATACAGTGGCAGATTAGCCGATAGAAGGGCAGTAATAGATTTTGGTTACAAGAGTTATGACGGGCAAAATACTCAACATCAAGGCAAAGAAGTGTATTTTGTGAGTGACAACGGTGTTGGATTTGAACCTGCTAAAGCGCACGAGTTATTTGGACTCTTTAGTCGCTTGCATAATAAAGGAGAATATGATGGAATTGGATTAGGTCTGCGTAATGCGGAAAGAAGCATTAGGCGTCATGGCGGTGAAATATGGGCAGAAAGCCCTGTTCCTGATGGTCGTGGCGGCTTCAGGCAAGGCGCCATATTCTACTTCACTTTGCCGGCTAGACAAGGCTGAAATTTTTACTGGGAGCGTTTCGCCAAATTCATAGCTTTTTGATTATACTCAAAAACTTATCGCTCTTGCTTTTATTCTCCTCAAAATTCCTATTTGCGTATCTTGTCAGATGCTTAATATATTCTTCGTCAGCAGCAAAATCCTTATCAGCAATTATAGCCTCAACCTTTTCATTTCCTATTATTTCTATTACAATTCTCCTTTTGGTAATGCTTATGATTCCAGAGTGCTTGAATATTTTTCTTGAAGCTTCAAGCAGTTTCTTAGCTGCATCAAGATTTATGCAGGCAACATGCAGTATTATCGGCTGCTGCTTAAGCCATATTTCATTTTTTATTTTATGTTTTTTTAATGAGCTTGCAATCTCGTCAAAAGCAACTTTGCTGTGCTTTGTTAAAATCCAATCACATTCACTCTTCTTTTTGGATTTCCTCTCAAGCAAAACAATTCTTCCAGCGCAACTGCTTGTTGTATAGTATTCGCTTTTGGAATTAAACAAATTGATAATTTTCAATATACCCTTGTCTATGCATCCTTTTTTGCTCTTGTCGCTCTTTTTGAGAAAATCCGATTTTTCCTTGGCAAAATCTTCAAGCATACAAAAAGAATACCCTTTTCATTTATTAATCTTATTCTGCATTTATTTATAAACTGCCGCTAAAGCTATAATTGCAATTACTATAATAACAGACAAAATTACAAATAGAGTGCCGTCATCCATTTTTGTTATCTTGGCAAAATTATCCTATATTTTTAAATTTTATTATTTTATTATGGTCAAATTGCTCTTAAATTTCCGCAAGTTTTATAAATGATGTGGAATTTCTAAATGAGCTAAAATTCAGTGCAAGCAAATACACGATATTTGCTTGCAATTGTATTAAATGTAGGAGGTTTATTTTAAAAATGGCTAAAGGAAAACCGCATATCAACATTGTGTTTATTGGTCATGTAGACCACGGCAAGTCAACAACAGTAGGAAGATTGCTTTACGATACAGGCACTATAGACGAGCAAACCATGAGAAAGCTGAAAGACCAAGCAAAGGAGCTTGGCAAAGTGGGCTTTGAGTTTGCCTTTGTTATGGACAACTTAAAGGAAGAGAGGGAAAGAGGACTAACAATTGACTTGAGCCACAAGAAGTTTGAGACTCAAAAGTACTATTTTACAATAATTGATGCACCTGGTCACAAGGATTTCATTAAGAACATGATTACAGGCGCTGCACAGGCTGATGCAGCTGTCCTAGTTGTTTCTGCCAACCCCGGCGACGGAGTGCAGGCACAGACAAAAGAGCATATCTTCTTGGCAAGAACTCTCGGCGTAAACCAGCTTATTATCTACATAAACAAAATGGATATGGCTAAATACGAGGAAAAAAGGTTCAACGAGGTTAAGGAAGAAGTTTCAAGGCAGTTAAAGCTAGTTGGCTATAAGATTGACGATATCCTATTTATCCCAGGCGCATCTTTCCCTGGGGACAATGTTGTAAAGAAATCTGAGCATTTGCCATGGCACAAAGGAGGCACTTTGCTAGAGACATTAGACACTATAAAGGAGCCTCAAAAGCCAACAGATTTGCCGTTAAGGCTGCCCGTGCAAGATGTTTATAACATAACTGGTATTGGCGTTGTGCCAGTTGGCAAGGTTGTAACAGGAGTAATGAAAGTAAATGACAAGGTTATTTTCATGCCCGGAAGAGAAGGCAAGGGAGTGATTGGCGAAGTGAAAAGCATAGAGATGCACCATGAGCAGCTTGACGAGGCAGAGCCTGGCGACAATGTCGGCTTTAACGTCAGAGGCATTGAAAAGAAAGACATTGCAAGAGGCGATGTTATAGGCCATGTAAGCAATCCGCCGACTGTTGCAACAGAATTCACAGCCCAGATGGTTGTATTGAATCACCCAACCGTTATCACAGTTGGCTACACACCTGTATTTCATGTACATACTGCGCAGGTTGCATGCCAAATTACGGAAATAGTCAAAAAGCTTGACCCGGCAACAGGCGCAACAAAAGAAGAGAAGCCGGACTTCATAAAGAATGGGGACGCAGCTGTAGTAAAAATCAAGCCAATACAGCCGTTATGCATAGAAAAGCAGAGCACTATCCCGCAAATGGCAAGATTCGCTGTACGCGACTCAGGCGTCACAGTAGCGGCTGGCATGTGCATTGACTTAGTGAAGAAATAAACATTTATTTTAAATTCCTTATTTTGAGGATCATGGTAAACTAACAATTATCATGAGGCAATTAGTTGCTGCATATCAATATCATTAAAAACAAAAAACGTCAATGGCAACGGAAAAGTTGGTTTCGTGGAATCGAGCAAAGCGAAGATTCCACCTTTTTGATCAAACTTTTTCACAAAAAGTTTGTCGGCGTTAACTGACGAAACGGTTATGCAAAAAGCAAGAATAAAACTGGCAAGCATAGATATACACAAAATCAATGAAGTGTGCAGCTACATAAAAGACATAGCTGAGAAAACAGGCGTTGATATGAGGGGGCCAATTCCTCTGCCCACAAAAAGGCTTAAAGTGACAACAAGGAAAAGCCCTGACGGCGAGGGAACAGCAACTTGGGAGCATTACGAGATGAGGCTGCATAAAAGGCTTATTGATCTTGGGCTTGATGAGCGCGCTTTAAGGCTTGTCATGAGAGTTCCTATTCCTGAGGGGCTTAATATTGAAATAGAAATGATAGAATAATTCTAATAATAATGCCTAAACAGCCTAATCCAGTTTCACGGGATGAAATATCAACAAAAGTTAGGGGTTTGGTAGCTTTAGCTGACCGTTATCTGACTGTAGCGTCTGATTATCACTCAGCTGTCCGACAAGGAAAACCGACAGATACAAAGCCTAACAAAGTCAAGCGCGATTTTTATCAAGAAGCAAAAGGAAGCCTTGAAAAAACTTTAGCGATGGCACTGCCAAGCAACGTCTCAACAGCGGTATCAGGGCTTCAAACATTTGTAGGCTATTCAACTTCTGATAAATGTGACTGGGAAATACAGAAAATTTTCGAACTTATTGCAGATGAATATCATGATACAATTAGAAAGGAAATGCTGGATTCAATTAGCGCTCAGCAATCTGTGAGACATGACGACGCAAAACGTACTTTTGATTCAGGAGAAGGAGGCGGTGTAGGCACTTTAGAAAGATGAACAACATACTGCAATACTTTATTTTGACAATTTGTACACTTTATAAAAACTTACAAAACTAATAATCAATAAAATTGTTCCAGCTAAAATCAAATCATTATGCCTTATTCTATGGCCCAACACATTAGCGTCAAACAACAAAAATTCTGCTGCTGACTTTATCGTTTTTCTCGGAATAAATTCGTAAAAGCTGCCACATATTCCAGTTACTATTCCTAGTATGAGCCATCCTCTTTTTTCCATCACGCATCACTCATAAAACCGCTTTTAAAGGTATGCACCATATAATATGAAATAAATACAAAAATAAGTGAAAAGACTGCCGTTGATATTTCCTTTGTGAAAAAGCCTATAATCACTGTAGGAACTAAAGCTGCTGCTAAAACATCCATAAATCTCTTTTTTGATAGTCTTTCTGCAATCACTCCTAAAATGCTTCCAGCGATATAAGCGGTTGTCGGAATTATGATAAAGCCAAATGTCATCATTTTGGCTGCAGTCTCTTCCTCTATTCCGGCTGACTTCCATCTAATCATAACAAATAATGCATAGAGAGCTGCTGAAGTAAAGCTAACTGCAATGACAAAGCCAACAGTTTTTGTCCAAAATTTTTTTGATGAAATAAAATTCCAAGCAGCAAAATAAGCTATCATCATCAATAATATATGCAGGAAAATGAACCAAAACTGCTCATCAAGCCTAAAAATTTCTCTGTTTAGAGTCGGGCCTGCAAATACATAGTAGACATAGAACATCAAGGGGCCAAAAATGCTTGCAGCAATTCCTTCCTCCTTTCCAATCCCTATAAATTGGGTTATCATAAATGTTGCAAGAAAAATGACGGTCAGTTTTATAGCAACATAATTAAGATGAACAGCCCACCCTGTTGCCAAATGATAAATCATATCAAGAGCATTCATAACTGCAGTAACTGCAAGAGAAAAAAGAAAATTAGAATAAGTTTTCATCTACTGCACCGTAACAGAGCCTTTCATGCTTGGGTGTATACCGCATATATAATCATGCTTACCGGATTTTGTAAATGTATAACTATAAGTATCCCCTGTTGAAAGCTCATCTGACCTTAAATCACCATCTGCACTTTCTACAGTGTGAGGTGCGCTGTCTTCATTTGTCCATACCACCTTTTCTCCAACTTTTATATTCACTTCCGCAGGTACGAACTTAAAGCCCCTAATTGCAACTGCAACAGCCTTGCCAGATTCTGCAGATCTTCCTATAGTCTTGTCACTAGTCTGAACAGCAGTCTGCTGTGAAGCGCATGCAGAAATCACAATTACAGAAATTGAAAGAAGCACTAACAAATATCTTGCGTTCATCAAAACCACCTCTCTTGAATTATAAAAACTGGTTTATTTAAATATTTTGATTTTATCTAACAACAAAATAAAATTCACCATCATGGGCACTGCCACCTAGCCATATTGCATGATAAGTAATTTTGTAAGTTCCAGGATTAATTTTTGGAATATTGCTTATTTCTAAGCCAAGTCTACTTCTTGTCGGTCCTCCATCGGCAAGCTTATCTCCTTTTAAATTATGAAGAATTATACTGCTCCCCTTTACAATCGGATAATTGAAAGAAACTGAGATTGCTGATGGGCTGCTTACAGAACTGCCATGTTGTGGTGCTGAGCCTGTAAAATGAGGCGTTCTTATTTCTTGGTACTCAAACTCATTTGTTACAGCCTGTTGCTCCTCTTCTCCAAAAAACTCAAAAGAATCAGCCAATGTAAAATGGTCGCTGTCAGGATTTGTTACAATCACATCCATCTTCAATGTATAGTGTTTTGGGGTTATAACTTCAAGAGTGCTTTGGTCAATAAACTTCACATCGCCAAACAAATGGTGGAAGAATACAGTTGTGCCTTCCACAAAATTTTGTCCTTTGACAATAACCTTTTCCCCACCATGAACAGAAACTTTGGATGGAGTTATTGAGAAAACCTTGGGAGGAGCAGTGTCTTCAGCAAATTCCATCATTTCAGGCAGTTCAGGAGGATTTCCAACAACAATGCCTCCCCGCATAAAAGGGTGTATTCCGCAGATATACTCATAAACCCCTTCTTCATCAAATACGTGCTTATACTCATTACCTGTCTTCAATATATCGCTTTCTGTTATTTCAGTTGGGCTCTTCCTGTTGTGCCATGCAACTGTATGCTCAACTTTATCTCTGTTTAGCCAAGTAACTTCAGTATTTGGCTTTATGTGGATGAACGCTGGCAAAAATGCAAGCTCGTCAATGACAACAGTGGCTTTATCAGTATCGTAAGTTATGACATTCATTGCAGCCATTTTTTCTTGAGCAATTGATATATCTTTCATGGCATTGTCCATTGCACTATCCTTCTTGTCAGAGACTTGCGCAGTTTGACAGCCTAGAACAAAAATTAGAAAAATGCAGAAAAGACTCAGGGTTTTTTTGCTCATAAAAATACCTCGATATTTTACTAAAATTGAATATATATAAAATTTTTGATTTCAAACACTCAAATTAGAATTAACCAACAAACATTTATAAATAAAAAATAAAATCAAGGCTTTGCCGGGATAGCATAACCTGGTACATTGCCCAGCAATGCAGGAAATTGCGCAGGCCTGGAATACTCAATTTCAGTCAGCCTGTTTCCGAAAGGATATCTGGGTTCAAAAGCAATACTTAAATCTTAGGCATAGAGCTTCGCTTGTTGCCTGACTTAACAAGGTATTGCCGAAAGTCCCAGTCCCGGCGTTTTTTATTTCATCCTTTTAAATCAATAAGCTCTCTCTTCTTCAATCCTTTTCTCAAGCTTTTTTATTCTTTCATTAATCCTGTCCAGAATTTTGTCTTTGCGCGTAATACTCTTTATTGAATCAGCAAGCTTGTTGTCCTTAAGCACATCCCTGATCCAGTTGGCAATGTCATTTTTCTCTTCGTTAACGTGATGTTTGAAAACTTCGTCTTTCATATAATTAAGGGCGTTTGACATCTCATGGAGGTTATGTATTATTGGCCCGTTATTTATCCAGAAGCACTGCTCTGGCTTCACATCTCCAAGTATCCTTTCTGCATCCTCAATTGAAATTTTGTCAAACATTTTAACTGCTTAAAATTTCCACTATTCTCCTTAATATTATAATCTGGGTTTTGCACTTGTCCTTGCTCAGAAGCAAATCATTTGCAAGTTTCTCGTCATTAATTGTACCTCTGATCCATGTGCTGAAGTCATTCCTGTAATCATTCACATGATACCTGAAGGTTTCTTCTCCCATGCCCTCCAGAGAGGAGTCAAGCCCCATAAGCCCCTTTACTATTGTGCCATTTGCCACCCTAAAATAGTTTTCAGAGTTTACATCCGACAACAGCCTTTTCCTGTCCTCTTCTTTTATTTCTTCCATTACTCCCCATCTATAATAAAAATTATAATAAAAATTTTATATAGGCTAAACCGATTATCAGGGCAGCCAATAATCCAACCAAAATGCCCTGCACAAATTCTTTTGAAAAGAATCTCGGCTCTTTTTTTGAACTAAGGTCTGCTAACTCCATTTCAATTCTGGCTTCTATCTCTTCTATCTTCTCCTCCCTCTTTGCGATTTCCTTTTCTTTGAGGAGTATCTCATCTATTTTTCCTAATGGCAGCTTGCTTTCATTTCCTGATTTTTCGGCGTCTGTGCTTTCCGCTTCAGGCATCTTCACCAACGATTTAGCAGAGCTATTGGTGAAGGGATAGCTTTTAATTAATTTTTTAGGCTCTTTGAGCTTTGTGGACATGCTTGTATTGTGTTTCTCTTGAGCAATGTCGAGCGCTGGATTTTTTACTTTGGCATGTGCAAAAAGCTTGGACTCCACAGCATTTATAATCTCGTCCTTTGACTTGGAGCTAAAGATTGACTCCGCTAATTGCTCGTCTTTAAATATGTCCCTGACCCAGTTGCCAAAATCATTCTTATTTTCATTTACATGAAATGCAAATGTTTCATCATCTATCCCTTTTAGGGCATTGAGCAATTCATATAAGTTCTTTAGAATTCTGCCATTGCTTAGCTTAAAATATTCTTCAGGCTTGATAGCAGCATCCAATCCCTTCCCCATTCAATCACCTCTTTTAGACATCTGATAAATTTGGAATAAAGTATTTAAATCTTTTTATCACTAATAAAATTTTCTCATAATATCCTCTTTCAATTTTGCTATGTCGCTGTGAATCTTTTTCTTTCCTTCAGGCGTTAATTTGGAGTAAATTTCCCTTATAGTGTCATAGGCATGCTTTACGTCTTGAAAGCTTTCCCTTTTTATGTGCCTTTGCGCTTCTTCTATCTCCAGAAGCACGTCTTTATGCAGCTTATCATGCAGTGACTTGTGGTGCTCATTTTTTAGCTGCTCCATTTTTTTAGTCAATTCGCGCATTTCATCATGGATTATTTTCAATTTTTTGGATTTATCCTCAAGCTCCCCAGATTTAACTTCCAATTCTTTTTCCCTTTGAGTTAACAGTTTTCTCAGGGCGCTTTCCTTTTCCAATATCCTGCTCAGTTTTTCCTCATTAATCTTTATCTCCTTCTCCAGTTTTTCTCTTTCCACTTTCAGCTTTTCCATCATATCCTTATATTTGCCCTTTTGCTTTTCCAGAAAATTGATTTCACTTTTCAGTTTTCTTTCCCTGTTATAAAGAGATGAAGATTTGTCAGATAAGGCAATTTCTTTATTTTTGAGCTCTTTCTCCTTATTTTCCAAAAGAAAAGATTTGTTTTTCCATAGAATCTCTTTTTCCATGGTGGTTTTATACAAATGCTCCAGCCCACCCTTCTTGGACTCCAAATTTCTTTCTTTTTCCGATAGCTCTTCTTCCGTAGACTTGCGCTCTCTTTCAAACTTACTCTGCGCTTCCTGCAAGTTTTTAAGCCTCAGCTCATACATGCCATATTTTTTTTCAACCTCCTGCTGCTTTTCCTTAATCACTTCTTCTTTTTGCTTTAGCTGCTTTTCGAATTTTAAAGTATTCCATGCTTGCTCTGATTTACTCGATTGAATCGAATACAATAAAGTTTCATTAATTCCGTTTAATTCAACAATTTCTGCTTTCTTTTTTTCAAGCTCCATCTCCCTTTTTTTCAGCTCTGCAAGACTCAAGCTTAATCTTTCTTGCCGCTTCGCTGAATCTTTTTCTTTTTGCTTTAATATGGCGATATCCTTGCCAAGCTGATATTGCTTTTTATCTAGGACTTTGTCAAAATTAATCTGTTTGCTTATTATTTCAGAAATTTGCGCCTTTTTTTCTGACAGTTCGGCTTCCATACTGTTTTTTTTCATTTCCAGCCTGTTTATTTCCTTTTCCAGCAGGTTTTTCTGTTTTTCAGATTCCATCCTTCTTGATTCAATTTGATTGCTTATCTTATCCAGCTGGGCTGATTTTTCCGCCACCTCATCATGGGTTTTTGCCAGTTTGTAGCTCAGATTGCTCAATTTTTGCTCTTCTAGGTTGGAACCATATTTCAGTTTAGAAAGAAGATTGGAATTTAATTCCACATCATCTCTTAATTTCTTTTCTAATTTCTTAAGCTCTTTTAACTGCGCCTGTCTTTGGGACATTTCATGCTCTCCCTTTTTTTTGCCCTCTTCGATATTGCTCAGAAATTTTTTATATCTTGCCTCTTCACTCTCCATGAATCTTTTTTTGTCATTGAATATGTATTCCTGCCTTTCCAGGCTTGATTTTGTTTTTTCAAGTTCTGCCCTGTTTTTTTCCGAAACTTTTCTTTGGGCGCTTATATCGTCTTCTTTGAGCCTTTCCAGAGCCTGAGCTTCCCTAAGCCGAGCCATCCTTTTTGTCAATTCCAGCTCGTGGCTTTCCAATGCATCTGCTATTCTCGAGAGCAAAACAGTCTTTTCCTCAAGAATAGTCTCTTTCCTTTTTGCCTCCTTTTCTCTCTCCATGTACAATTTCTCGCTAAGCTCGCTGCTGCTGTCAGCTTCCTTAAGGGCTTTGTTTTTTTCAAGAAGTTCTGCGCCTAACTCATTAAAATACAAACTTTTTTTCTCCTTTTTCAACATATTAAGCAGTTTTATCATTATTTTATGCAAAAAATTTAACCCCCGAAGGTTAAATTTTTTGTTCTGTATTTAAATATTTTTAACTATTTTTTTGTAATTAATAAAATATTTATAGTTGCGGCACCAAAAAATTGAAATTAAACCCGATTTTAAATTGTATTAATTAAAATGATATATGGGTATACTTATTACCATACTTTTACATGAATATGTCCTAAGGATTTCTGTATAGGTTGGGGGAGAAATTGCAGGACAAACTGGCTGGGCAAGTCAAAAAATAACCAAGACAATAAAGCTCAGCGAGAGGCACCCAATCAAGATTACCAATTTGATTTGTTAGATTTATGCTTTTATAACCATCGTTTTGCCGTGGGCAGCGATTGTTAAAAAGAGGGGCGCAATTGAGAGCAAATGTGGGTAATTTAGTATTGTTAGCTATATTCCTAGTGCTATTCACCACTCTTCATTTGCATGATTCTTCAGCTGTGATATCCATAAAAAACCCAAGCTATGTTGTTGGTCAGAATGTTTTAATTGATGTTAATGTAACTTCAATGGACAACCTTAGGCTGGAGGTTGCTTCTATTGATTCAACTTTTATCTATCTTGGAAAAGAGAGCCAGTTGACTTTTACCCCAAAAGTGCCGGAATTCTATTCGCTAAAGCTGATAAACACATCTTATGAATCAACAAAAGAAACCATTGATTTTGCTGTTATAACTCCAAAAGGCTCGGACATATTCACAGACAAGAAATCGTATCAGCTGGGAGAAACCGTTTTTATCTATGTAGGCTTGGAGCATTTGACATCCAATTATAACTTGTCTATAAGCACAGAGCGAGAGCTTTTCTACTTTCTAGGTGAAATTCAGAATCCTTTAAAGTTTGTGCCGCGAAGCACTGGAAATTACCAGATAAACCTTTATGGAAATGGCTCCATTGTGCAAAAGAATTTCAGTGTTGAGTCATTGGACCCATTTAAAGCAAAAAGAGCAGCTGTAAAAATTACCTCTCCAAAGAGAACCTATGTGCTTGGCGACAAGGTTGAGCTCAGGCTCATATTTCCAAAAAATGAAAGCCTGCAGTTTTACATAACCTCAGGAAATAATGTATACAGGTATTTCGGAATTCCTGGTGATGTGCTTGTATTCGAGCCAAAGGAAAAGGGATACTACACGGCATTTATAGAGGAAGCAGGGATAACACTTGCTTCATATGCCTTTACTGTGCTGCCCAAACTTATGCTCAACATAAGCACCATA
The DNA here is from genome assembly GCA_016192985.1 of Candidatus Woesearchaeota archaeon. Classification (GTDB taxonomy): domain Archaea; phylum Nanobdellota; class Nanobdellia; order Woesearchaeales; family GW2011-AR4. Next base: position 11,340 of record JACPTC010000029.1, read on the forward strand.
CTTGAAAATGTTGATTATTCCTTTTCTTTGTCTGAAAATGCAGTGATTCAGGTTGATTTCATAAACTTATTGAAAGCCAACAGGAATATAGTTGAGATAGCTTTGAAATCATCAGTTTTGGAAAAAATCACAGCTTATATAGAAGGACATCACCTTGATTCTGATTTTGTTTTAAGTATAGAGCATGTAGAATACGATAAATTCAAGGTTACTATTCTTTCAAACAAAAACATACAAGAGGGAATTTACAGGCTTGCCGTTGTAGGAAGATACAACGATAAGGTCTACAAAAAAACTGCTCTTTTCAATTGGGGATTGACAGACGAGCAAGCTTTCTTCAGCGAAATTTCAATAAAAAAGGCTAAACTCAATAAAAGCATTGTCGTTGACAAATCAGATTACAAACTGGGGGAGCTTGTACAGATAAAGACTAATCTTTCCAATGCAGGAATACGCTTTGATGGTCATATTTTCCCGCTTTCTTCAGAAAATGTGCCAGAACTTGTATTTGCGCCCCAAGCTACAGGTTTGTACACAATAGAGGCACGGGACGGCTTAGGCAATGCTGCGACTCAAGATTTCTATGTTTCTGATGTCGCAGCAGCTGAGCCGTTTTTTAACGAGAGTGAAATGCAGCTACAGGCAGAGATAGGAAAGCCCGTCAAATGGATGAAAACGCTCAAATTCAAGAATGCAGAGAGCATTGCAAGCACCATAACTTCAGCATTGCCATTTGAGTCAGATAACATAGCAATAACTTCAGGAGCATCTTCAATAAACAATTCTGTTGAGCTGTTGCAAAACAAGTCAATTGTTTATTTCAATGATAGCCTGCTCCCGTTCGAGGAGAAAGAATACTCAATTGAATTCCAGACGCCGGCTCCATCAAAGAGCGAAAGTTTGGACATAACGCAAAAATCTGATGATAAAAGTGTAAAAATAACAAGCACAGCATCGGTGCATTATTCAAATGTGTCTTCTTATGTTGATATTGCTGAATCAAAGCCTAAGCAAGTTAGAGTAATATTTGTTGTAAACGGAAGCGAAATTGATGTAACGAAAAACGCAGAATTCAACGTAACCCTTATAGACTCAAATAATAATGGTTTAGTAGATGAAGTAAGATGGGTTGTGCCAAATCTTTCTGAGCAATTGTTTAAAATTAGAGTTATAAAAGCCGCTGACTTAAACTTGGATACAAAAGACTCAGGAAGCAGCACCAATAACGCGGATTACATCCTTTATTCAGACAATGTGTTGATTAAGACTCAAGGCAACAAACTCCAGCAGCTGATAAATATTTCAAGGAAGAACGACATTGAAATAAGGCCAGTAAGCAAGAGCATCAGGAAAATAAGAATTAATGATATTCAATTGGCGGGAGATGCAAACCTTTCTTTTGGCTTAGACGATGTCCCTGCAAGCAAAGACAAAGCAAAAAAATGGAAGAAAATTTTCGCAATCGATCCAAAAAATATTGTGTTTTCTAATGGCTCTGTCACTGTTAATGCAACAGGAACTGAGCTTTACAAATGCAAAGACTGGAATTTTGCCGAGCAGAAGTGTTATGGAGAATGGCAAAAGATAATGGACATATTGCCGGGAACAGAGTACACTTTTGCAATGACAAAAGACGACCCCGGATATGCTGAGAGCGGATTGGCAAGTGTAAACACAAACAAATCTTTGTATCATCCAAATGAAGAGGTAAAAATAATGGTGGTGGTGCTTGACAAGGATGGCCATCTTGTAAGCGATGCAGACGTTGTTTTGAACATAACAAAACCCAATGGAACTTTTACAACTTTATTGACAAATGACAGCACAATAGTAGAGACGCAAAGAGGCATTTATACTGCCAAGTACCCAGACACAAGATTGGAAGGAAATTATACGCTATTTGTTAAAGCTACAGGCAACAACGTCAATAATACATTCTCCTCATTTTTCACAGTGAAGCAATTTTATGAATTTGAAATTTTGAGAGATGCTCCATTGACAACCGACCCATGGAGAGGCCCGTTCACTTCTTCAATAAAAATCACCTCATTGACAGGCTCAACAATATTTGATTTCAGCGAAGTGCTTCCAATAAATTTCACAGTGACAGATTATGGCGGCGCAACAGAGACAATTTCAGGTGACAAGGTAGTATTAACATGGAACGGATTGAGCAACAATTCAGTTGTTTCATATTCAGCACGGGCGCCATTTATAACGCCTGAGCTTTGGGAGTTGGGAAATGCTTATGTAAAGTATGGCTCTCAAACTTTTACAGAGGCAAAACCATGGTTCTTGGCAGTTGATCCGGCTAACAGCGTTAACATCTCTACTCCAGATGCCGGCGCACCAGGCATGAATCTTGTAGTGCAATTCATAGGCGATGATTTTGACTCAACAGACAATGTTACAGTAAACACAACCGACATTTTTATTGGTACAAAGACCATAACAGACCTTGCTGGCAACGTAGTCTCTGATAACGGAAGAGTCCTCACAACAGTCTTCTTCATCAACCCAAGTGCTGCTGCACAGGATGTCCAGATAAACATAAGCGGAGTTTCTTTGCCCCAGCCATTTAAGATTGTTGTGCCCACACGAGACAGCGGAAATTTTACTGGCTTGAGCGGCACTTTCACAATTGGCGATGGTAAAAACGGCACAAGAACATCTGGCGGAACAATAGTGCTTGACAGCTTGATAATCCCTCAAGGAGTGACTGTCAATGTTTCAAGAAACGATCCTGATGGAATAAGCGGCAATGGAAATCAAGGCTATTTGCCCGCAATGATTATTGTCGACGGCCCTGTCAACATTTCAGGAACGCTTGTTGTGAATGGCACAGATGGTTTGGCTTCTGACGCTGGAGTAAATCCTGCAAATGGCGGCAATGCTGGGCCTGGCGGCGGCGGAGGCGGCGGAGGCGGTGTTCATGATCCTGGAGGTACTGCAGGCACAGGAGGAGACGGTTTTGCTGGAGGAGGAGGAGGATCTGCAAGGAGTGGCTCGGGCACTAGTGGCGGAACAGGAGGAACAGGCTCAGGCTCTACTGGAACAACAGGTTCAGGAGTTAATGGTGGTGAAGGAGGGCCTGCTCTTTCCGATGTAGACACAGATACTGGTGGCGGAGGAGGTGCAGGAGCATCAGACAGCGGTGCAGGCGGAGGAGGAGGAAGTGGTTATGCTTTTGGTTTAGGTGGTGGTGGTGGCGGAAGTTCAGGTGGAACAGCAGGCTATGGTGGCGGAGGAGGTGCAAGAAGCGGTGGAAATGGAGTTGGTGGTGGCGGTGGAGGTTTTGGAGAAGTAGGGACAACAGGCACAGGAGATGGCAGCGCAGGCGAGGGTGGACTTTTAACAGGAAATTATACCTTAATTTCATTGATGGGAGGAAGTGGTGGCGGTGGCGGCAATTCTGATAGTGGCGGTGCGACTTCTAGGCGTGGAGGAGGAGGTGGAGGGGCAGGTGGAGCTGTTTTGATTTTTGCTACAGGAAATATTACTGTGACAGGCACTATAAATTCAAATGGAGGGAATGGTGGCTCTGGAGTTACATCTCAAGGCGGAGGAGGAGGAGGAGGAAGCGGAGGTGCAATCGTTCTTCAAAGTGCCAGGGTAAATACTTCTTCAAGCAACCTATTCGCTTTAGGTGGCTCAGGCGGCGCAGGCACTTCAAGCAGAAATGGAGGAGGAGGTGGAGATGGAAGGGTGAGGGTAGATGGTTTGAGAGAAGGCAATACCTCTGTTGAAGGGGTGCGGGGAGTATATAATGGTTCCACATTTGTAGGGCCTTCTATCACAAATGTTAACTTTAGCCATGTCGCTGGAAGAGCAAATGTAAGTTCGACTGTTGAAGTTGTTATCCTTGACAAATCATCAAGAACTTCAAAATTTAATGCATCTGTTGATTCAAATGGCGACTTCATTGTTGAGGTTCAGCACTTCAGTGGATTGAATTATATAACAGTAATACAAAATGTGAGCTCTGGCTTGTTTTCTGTCATGAGTTCAGCAGCTGCTGTAACATTCAATGCACCCATCCCTCCAAATGTAAGCAACTTGACATATCCTGCAAATGCATCTGTTATCAGCTATATACCAATACCTTTCAACTTTACAGTTCATGATAACCAGAATGTTACAAACTGCACTCTTTGGACAAATTCAACAGGCACATGGAAATCAAACTCAACAATATTCCCAACTACAAACGAAAGCACCACTTGGAACATTACAGTGCCACAGCCTGATGGCATATTCATTTGGAATGTGCAATGCTATGACAACTCCACCCCTCAGCAGTTTGATTGGTTTGAGCATAATTATACAATAACCGTCGACTCGCAAGCACCTGTTGTAACATTAGATAGTCCTGCAAACAACAGCCTTGACACTGATCTTAATGTAAGCCTGAAATGCAGTGCCTCCGACCAGGTTGATGTTAGGAACATATCCATTTATACAAATTCAACAGGCACTTTTCTTGAGAACCAGTCTGCCATATTTTCAGGCTCAAGCGAAAATTCCGTGTCTTACATATTCAACATATCGTTAAGCAATGAAAATGTTTTTGTGTGGAATTGTTTGGCTTTTGGAAACATAAACACCTCGGCTTTTGCAGCAAACAACTTTACAGTAAGGGCAAGGATACCAAGTGAAAGTTACGTTGACATAACCCAATTGAGCAATGTTTCAAACAGGACAACAGGAAGAGGAACATGCATCGAGGACTACAATAAAAATGGATTGCTCGATATAATCCTGCTGGGAGACGACCAAGGCAGTATCAACTTGTTTAACAATACTGGCAATAACATTTTCAAAAATGACAGTGTTTCCTTAAATGCAGGTTATGGGGCAGCAGGCAGAGCCTGTTCATTTGGCGATTTCAATAATGACGGCTTCACAGATTTTGTCACATCAAGCGATTTGATTCTTTACAAGAACAATAAAAACCATACACTCAACTGCACGGACAGTGAAAATGACGCAGCATGCTCCGCTTCTGTTTTGCCTGTCACAGCCTTCACAGGCAAAGGCATACAGTTCTTTGACTATAACAAGGACAGCTACCTTGACATCTTTGCTCCGGATACAACTGGCGCTTACATCTTCAAAAATAACGGTGATGGAAACTTTTCTTTGGTAACTATTGGCTCTGATACAATCGATGAGTACACCGCAGCTGCTGACTACGATGGGGATGATGACCTTGACTTGTTTGCTGTTGACAGCACAGCCCATATCATTTACAGAAACAACGGCGATGGCACATTTACAAAGACGGACGCCTCAACAATAGGATTGCCAAACAGGACAAGAGGCTCTGGAGAGGATGCTGAAGACTTCCAATGGGGGTTTGGTGATTATGATAACGATGGAGACTTGGACGTTTTTATAACTTCCACCAGCGCCACAGAGAGAAACTTCTTTGAGAATGATGGCGATGGGACATTTACTGAGAAAACAATAACAGCCAACCTTCCAACTGATGACGTAGGCACAAATCCTGTTTGGGGTGATTATAACAACGATGGCTATCTTGATTTGCTTGTGGGAGGCAAAGGCATATTCAAAAACAATAAGGATGGTACATTTAGCGAGGTAACTTCCAATTTGAGCATAACTAAAGTTCCCGATTCCGTACAATTTGCCGACATAGACAATGACGGCGACTTGGATATAGCGGGGCAAAATAAAAGCGGCATAGTTTTGATTTATCGAAATGATATCAATGACGCAAACTATTTGAAAATTTTAGTCAGAGGTTTGGGCAATAAGACATATCATAATTTCACGAATGCAGATGCCATAGGAGCAAAAGTCAGAATTTACAATTCCAGCAGCAGCTTGGTTTGTTTCAGGGAGATAAGCGCAGGCTCTTCTTATGGGCAAGCTCCAAAAATACAGCATTGCGGATTGAAGTCAGCATTTACATACAATGTAAGCGTAGAATTTCCTTCAGGCTTGTCAACAAATGCCACAGTAGTTCCATCATCTGCAACCTTGGGCATAGGAGAGACAACCCTTATTCAAACAATTGAGGTTAATGAAAGCGAGGCTGCTCCAGCAACAATTTTGGTGTTGCCTGCAGCAAGCGATGTGGATTTGGATGGCTTGGACATAACTTTCGTTTGCAATGCAACCGATGACATAGACTTAGCCAACGTAAGCCTTTACATAAATGACACAGGCATTTTCAAATTGAACCAAACCAAAGTTTTTGATACAAACAGTGACTTGGCAAATTCTTCAAATTTCACTATCAACCTTACATCAGGATTGTTTGGATGGAACTGCCTGACTTATGACTCGGCTGGAAATTCAAGATTTGCTAATTTGAACAGGACAATTAGCACAGGCACGGACACCTTGAATGTCGATGTTTATGCGGATAGCACAATATACGGAACAAATGAAGTGGCCAGAATAACTGTGAACACCACCAACAGCCAAGCCGGACCGCTTAATGCCACAACAGCAACAGACATAGTTTTTGGTTCAACAACAACTCCGTGGTGGAACAGTTCTTTCACTTTTAGAAAACCTATATTTTTGCAGCATACATCAAATCACTCAAACATAACGGTGCAAATAAACGTGACAGGTCTAGGAGGCAACATTATTAGTTGCGTTAACGACACCAGAATAGTCAAAAACTATTCTACAAGCAATTTTTTAATAAACAGCACAATCTTCAGTGGAGACAATTCTACTTATTGCACCATAAGATTTAATGCGGAGATTGACACAAACAATGCAAGCAATTACCATGTTTATTACAAAAACAATACTGGCTCAAACCCTGGTTTTACCATCAGCCCAAGCCTCTTAGTTAAAACGGTGCAGAAAGGTACAGCCTCATTACCCAGCACAGACACATCAATTGCTGTCAATATTACTGAAATCAATACATCAGCCTCTTTGCTGGTTTTCAATTTGAATGAGAACAATGCAGATCCTGCAAGCGGCCTCATAAGAGGGAACATATCCAACAGCACAACTTTGAGATTTATAAGATCGGGCTCCGGCAATTCTGTTGCAATTCAATGGTATGTCGTTGAATTTGAATCTGGCGTAAATGTGCAAAGAGGAACGGCAACTGTTACAGCAACACCTCATGATATTACAATAAGTTCTGTCAACATCAACAAGTCATTCCCTGTAATTTCATGGAGCAATGGAGGTGCGCGCTATGGCAGCGATGATTTTGCAAGAGCAAATCTGACAAGTCCCACCAATTTAAGGGTCACAAGCGGCGCTGCATCAATAGACAACTTGGAATGGCAGGTCATTGAGTTCACAAGAGATGTTAGAGTACAAAAAGGCGATGTTAATTTCGCTTCTGGCGATTCAGTAGTTTATTCTGGCATAAGTCCAGTAGATATAAATAAATCATTCCTCATAGCCACTTGGACTGCTTCAGGGAATGACATAGACTCGAATATGATAATGGCAGCATTTGTCAATGCAAGCAACCTTTCCTTTGAAAGAGAAACCACAGGAACTACAATAGGTCTGACATACTATGTTGTTGAATTCAACACATCAATAGTCCAAAGCTCTACAGTGAATTTTACGGGAACTAACACTTTAAAAAATATAGTAATAAACTCCGTGGACACTTCAAGAAGCATAGCCTTCCTTTCAGGGAGCCAAATGGCCGGTGGCTCTTCTGACTTTACAGCGGATGACAACATAGGAACGGGCTTTTACACTGCAAATGTAACAAGCGCTACAAATCTAGAATTAAGGAGAGGCACAGACACAGAAAGCGCTGTTTCAAATGCAACCTATTTTGTAGTGGAGTTTTATAGCGTGAATTCTGTAAAAAGCTCATTGGGAGACGAGCAGAAATTTTTGATTAAAAACCTCAATGACACTGAATCTGACGGGATACATTCTATAAATTTCAGCACCCTTGACCAAACTGTTGGACTTTACTCTGTTGTTAGTGTGGCTACTAAAACAAGTTATAGTGATGTAAAAGACTTTACCTTCTTCAACATAACTTCTGGTGGGGAAGTACCTGTGGTTACTGTTACATTCCCCGCAAGCGGCTCAACTACAAGCAATGCACAGATAGATTTAAACGCAACTACAAGTAAATCAGCAACCTGCAAATATAGCACAAATCAGCTTTTTGATTATGACACGCAAGGCACACTATTTACAACTACAGGGTCAACAATCCATTCAACAAATCTTGGAGCGCTTAGTGAGGGCAGTTACACATATTACATTAAATGCCGTGATAGCATAGGCAACACAAACGACAACAATAACCAAGGCTCAACAACCTTTACAGTAGATAGGACACCTCCAAGCATCACGCTGAATAGGCCTTCCAATAACTCTAATCAAACAAGCGCCACTATAACCTTTTCCTGGACAGCAACAGACAACATCGACACATCAATTGCGTGCAACCTAACTGTCAACGGAGTTGTTGAAGCCTCTGATGTGCAATCCCAAAGCGGCACCCAAAGAGATTTTGCCATCGCCCTCTCCAATGGCAACTATACTTGGAATGTAACATGTGCAGACAACGCGCCCAACATCAATTTCAGCGTCACAAACAGCTTTAGGCTCAATGTTGTGGACTTGATAGTTAGCATACAGACAGTCAATACGAGCTACAAGCAGAACAGGATTGTCAATCTTTCAAGGGTAAGGGTGGAAGAATCTTCAGATTTAGAAGCAAGCATACAAACAACATCTTTTCCAATTAACACCCACATATATGTTGCGAATGATACAGCGGAAAAAGCTTATTATGTCGAGACTGGGTGCAATGCGGGCACTGTTCCTCCGTCAGACGGACCTGACCCTACTTGCGGGGGTGCTCATGTCGAGTTTACAGGTACTGAGTACAATTCAGCATCAGTGAGCGATGATAACAGCGTTTCACTGTCATGCGGAGCAAACGACGAGGATTATCTCCTTTTCAATCTAAGCATTGATGAGGATTTGAATTCCATAAATTCCATAAACTGGTCGTTTGAAGGAGCGCTTTCAGCAACAGCAGGCACAACGCTCAAATTTTTTATGTGGAACTACACATCCAGTTCTTGGTTTAATTGCACAGGAAATTTGCAGAGCACAACAGACACATTTATCAATTGCATCTACTCAACTAATGTGACAGACTTCATCAATTCAACCACCAAATACACAACTTTTTTGGCACAATGCCAAGAAACTTCTGGCAATGCAAGGACTATAACCAATGACTTCACCCAATTCGTTGTTAATTATTACACAAATAAGACCGATGGAAATTCCTCGTTTATAAATTATACATTTGGAGACAGCTCCAACAGGACGAAGCTCTCTGATATAAACATAAAAATCAATGTGATAGTGTATAACAATTCTGTTTCTAGCACAAGAGGCAATAATGCAGCGGATTTGCAGGTCCAATTCTACAATGGCACTAACTACACATACTTTGAGAACTGCAATCTAAACAGCCTTGGTATGAGCGGCTCCAATATATCGGTGAATTGTTCTGTTACAGTTACCAATAAAACAATCTTGGCTGCATGGGCAAATTCCACAAACAGGAAATTCAGGATTAGTGGAATAAATCTTGACCAGGCCAGAGAACTTCAGGACAGCATAAACTGGACTGATGTCTTTATAAGATTGCACACTCCATCAGAAATAGAGAATGTAGGTCCTGAAAACTTCACCAGAAGGCTTTTGCTTCAGGTATTCAGGAACACTACCGATGGCTTTGTTTCATATGAAGTCGTTTACAACGACACTGTTACCATACCTTCCAATACTTCCAGAAACATCAGCGATTTCTGGGACACAAAGGGATTCAATACAGCTAATTCCCCATTAGGCTCTTATATGGTTTATGCGGCATTGATTGCTTCGGATAATTCTGTGGTGTTGAATGGCGACGATCAGCCATTGAACGACACTTATGTTTTCACTATAGATTACCTCAGGCTCAACATTACCTCGCCCCAGAACAATTCTGTCCAGGACGCAGCAGGATTTTTCATAAACGTCTCTTTGGAAAACATAACATTCACAAGCGGCGGCAACTGCAGCTATTCAATCGATGGACAGCCTAATGTAACAATGACAAATTCGTCTTCCATATCATTTTTTAATTTCACAAGCACAGTGGCGGTAGGTGACCATCAAATTGTTGTTTTTTGCAATGACTCCTCAGGAGAGTACTCAAGCTCAAATACCCATAATTTTTCAGTTCAGGACCAGACATCACCTTTGGTTGGCTTGGTATTCCCATTCAATAACAGCGAAGTTCCAACAGGCGATGTCGGCTTTATTTATAATGTGACAGACTTTACATCAAATATTACTAACTGCACACTCATTCTTGACTTCCAGGACAACATAACAAACATAACTGTTGCGAAAAACGTAAATCAGACTTTCAATGTATCGGGGTTGCCAAACGGCCAGCACAGATGGCAGGTGAGATGTACAGACAATTCCTCAAATAAGAATATTGGCTTATCCGATGAATTTGTATTTTTGGTTGGTGTAGATTCCTCTCCCCCTGTTGTATCTTTGACAAGCCCTGCAAACAACACATTCACGCAAAACAACGATGTTATTTTCAAATACACGGCATTTGACGAGCCTGTTGCAGCAAATATCTTGAACTGCACCTTAATCCTTAATAATCAGGCTAACCAAACCAATACCACAATCTTTACGGGAGCTGGCCAAGTAAACAATTTCACGCTGAATGATATGCCGGTTAGGGACTACAACTGGAGCGTGAACTGTACAGACAGTTCCCCGAGCAGGAATGTAGGCTCGTCAAAGACATTCAATATTTCCATAGGCCAGGATACAGATTTCCCGACGATTAACCTTGTTTCACCACTCAATAACATAACAGACACAGATGGAGTTGTCGCGTTCTCGTTTAACGTGTCTGACATTTCCGGAGGGATATCTAATTGCACAATAATAATAAACGGGACGATAAACCAAACTGATACAACAATACAGGAAAATGCAGAGCAATCATTTAGTATCTCAGGATTCAATGACGGAATTTATAATTGGCAAATCAACTGCACTGATGATTCGTTCCAGAGAAACTCAAATGGCTCGGAAATCAGAAACTTTACAGTAAATAAGCTTCTTGATATGAAAGTTGAAGTGACAACAGATAAGTACTTTTATGAAAAAGGCACGCAGCTAAATGACTCAGCTTTTGTGACTACAACAACAAGGGACAGCCTAAATAGCTTGATTAATGCAACCGTCACAAGCGATGTAATAAGAGGCAATACAACGCTGAGCTGGTGGAATGCATCGTGGTCGATGAGAAAGCCCATTTTTATCAATGAAACAAGCACTGCTGGCAGAATAGAGATACCAGTTAGCGTCAATGTTACAGGATTAAATGGAAACATCAGCAACTGCAACAATGAAATCAGGATTGTTTACAATAAATCCCAGATACATGCAGTTGTTCCGAGAAAAATACTGAGCGGCGATGATTCAACGTACTGCTTCATAATGTTTTTGGCAAACACCACTTCCAATTCTGTCAATGACAACAACTACCATGTTTATTACAATAACACCAATGCATCACCCCCAGAAGATTTTAACTTCACAGTGCAGGAATATGTTAATGCAACTTTTACTGAAAGCGCTGAAGGCTTTGTTTATGGAGATGATTTCTATGGAGGGACAAGCAATGCCGCTGAAGAAGACGGGGTGAGGGAGCAAAGCACAAGCTGCCCAGGCCCATCTGCATCAAATTTCTGTTTGAATGTGAGCCTTAACACAGTACCAGACACAAGCGGTCCGTGGAGCGGCGGCTGGAATATGACATTTAACATAACTGAGCCAAATGTTCTTGTTAATATAACCTTTAACTTTAGCCTGATTTTGACAAGATTTACGGAAGTAGGGGAATCTATAAATCTGAGTTATAGAAATTTGACTAGCGGTGCAGTTGTAACCGCAGCAGTCATTCAGGGAGATGTAGGAAATCCTGCCCCTCTCAATGATTATGTGAATGGAACACTTAATTACACAGTTCTTTTGACAAATTCTGGACAATACTCCTTCGATGTTGGATGTGTCTTAACCACTGTTGATAGCACAAATGAGGTAGGGGCGTGCTATATCGACAATGAAATGAGGTAGGGGCGTGCTATATCGACAATGTGAGAATATTTGTTAATGGCTCTGCATCTGGAGTCAGGGCATCTGTCGGTCAAGTGCAAGAGCTCAGAAAAAGAGAGATTAATGATACAACCTCAGATGGCACATTTGAGCATATTTTCAATTCAACCAACCACTCAATTGGAGTTTACAGCATTGTATCAGTTGCTAAAAACTCCTTGTACAATACCAATTTTAACCATACTGTTTTTGAAATAATCAAAGATGCAACACCCCCATCAGTTAATCTGGTTTCGCCTGGCGACTCTTTTGCAAGCGCATTGAACAACCTCACTTTTGTTTATAATGTTAGTGATATTCATTCAAACATCAGCAGTTGTCAACTTATAGTTGATGGGGTAATTGTCCAGACAAACAGCACAATCACGGAAAACGCACTGCAAAATTTCACACGAACAGAGATAAGCAACGGCGCACATACATGGCAGATTAATTGCACTGACGGCTTAGGAAACAAAAACGGCTCATTGATAAGAAGCTTTGATGTCCAAGTCGATACTTTAGGGCCTTCAATAACGCTTGAAGCACCAGCAAATAATTCAAATGACACGAACGGCCAGCTCGTTTTTGATTATGTTGTTGTAGATCAGTTTAACGGCATTGCAAACTGCACGCTAATAATAAACGGCACTGATAACCAAAGCATGTTTAATGTCAGCGAATCAGTCACGAGAACATTCTACTCAAACATCACTGACGGGGTTTACAACTGGAGCGTAAGATGCTTTGACAATTCTTCAAACTTTAATGTAAACACTTCTCTTATAAGAAGATTCAATGTTATTGTAGATACATCCCCTCCCATAATCAATCAATCGTTTCCGCTGAATAATTCCCAATTGGTATCTGGAAATATAACTTTCATCTATAATGTGACCGATTCAATCTCCAACATATCAAATTGCTCAATATTTATTGATGGCGTGCTTAACATCACAAACAAGACAGTGTCAGAGGGAATCAATCAGGTATTTAATGTAACGGGAATTGGAAACGGCTATCACAATTGGAGCGTGCTGTGCGTGGATGGCTCAGAAAACAATAATTCAGCAATGTCTGCGAATCTCACATTCTTAATATCTCCAGATAATGAAGGGCCAATTGTAACATTAATCAATCCACCGAATGCCACGGAAGATCCTGATGGCAACATCACACTTACATATAATGTTACTGACACAGCTTCTAACATAAAGAACTGCACTTTGTTCATAAACCATACAAGAAACTTGTCAACACTTGATGTACCCGAAGGCCAACAACAGTCTTTTGACCTGTTCAATGTGCCTGACGGCGTTTATATCTGGCAGGTCAATTGCACAGATACTGCGCTGATAGAGAATACAGGCAATTCGTCAATAAGGTTCTTTATCATAGGCGCTGACTTAACTCCGCCGACTGTAACTCTAGAAAATCCTGCCAATAATTCTAATGACTCTGACGGCAGGATAGGCTTTAACTATAATGTTGTTGATTTTGGCAGCAATATAAAAAATTGTTCCGTTTTAATAAATAATACAATAAACCAGACAAATACTTCTGTTGCGGAATCAGCGACGCAGACCTTCACAATAAGCAGCTTCAATAACGGCACATTCAGCTGGAAAGTTTCCTGCACTGACAATTCATCACAGCAAAATACAGCAAATTCGTCTTTTAGGCTGCTTAAAGTTATAAATGATGTTGAAAAACCCACGATTAATTCGATTTTGCCTGCAGATGGGGCGTCAGACAGCGACGGAAATGTTTTATTCTTGTACAATGTAAGCGACGAGCTGAATGGGATTTCAAGCTGCAGATTATACATAGATAATTCGCTCCAGCAGGAAAATACCTCAGTTACCCAGAATACAAACCAGAGTTTCAGAGTCAATGGATTGGGAGACGGAACCTACCAATGGTTTGTCAATTGCACTGACAACAGCGATAACCAAAATATTGGCAAATCAGCTGCAAGAACGTTAACGGTACAAAACGATGTCACAGGACCCACAGTTACATTGCTCAATCCTCCAGAGCATACTCTTGAAACAAATGGAAGCAGGGAATTCTTTTATAACGTCACAGATGCAGTTAGTGGCATTGCGTCTTGTGAGATAATCTTTAGTGGAGTTATACAAGATACTGATACTAGTGTATCAAAAGGAATATCTCAAAATTTCTCACTGGCAGGCTTAACTGACGGGCAAAAAAATTGGAGCGTTAACTGCACAGATAATTCTGACAATTCAAATGAGGGAGCTTCCTCAATAAGAAACCTTACGGTGATTTTAGACAGCTCTGCCCCTGTTGTAAATCTTGTAAGCCCGCAAAACAACACGCAAAGCGTTGTCAATAATGTCACTTTTATATTTAATGTCAGTGACGCCAATGGAGTGTCTAACTGCAGCATCCAAATAAACGGCACTTTAAATTCCACAATCTATAACGTGTCGAGAGACGTTAATGTCAATTTTACAATCAGCAATTTCAGCAATGTAACTATAAATTGGAATATTGACTGTTACGATATATCAGAAGACCGCTTTAGAGGCATATCAGAAAACAGAACACTCATTATAGGAGCTGATGCTCTCGGACCAACTATAACCTTGCTGAGCCCACCAAACAATATACAAGATCCAGACGGCAATGTCCTATTTGACTACAATGTTACTGATTTTGCCTCAAATATTTTGAATTGCAGCCTGATAATCAATGGAACAATCAATCAAACCAATACATCTATACAGGAGAGTGTCAAGCAGAATTTTACGATTAACGATATGCCGACCGGCATTTATACTTGGAGCGTTAATTGTACGGACAACTCAACCAGCCTTAATACAGGAGCTTCGGAAATTAGAAACCTCACCATAGGCAGAGACACTACGCCCCCAACAGTTACTTTGATAAGCCCGTCTAACAATACAGCGTATAATGCTGAATTTGTTGTTTATGAATATTCTGTTTCAGATTTTGCATCAGATATCAAAAACTGCACGCTGGTCATTAACAATGACCTAAATGTTACAAATACAACAGTTTCCGAAGATGTTTCTCAATTTTTAAGGATAGTTAGGCAAGAAGATGGCCATTACAATTGGAGCGTAAATTGTACAGATACATTCAATAATACAGGAGCTTCAGCATACTTCAACATTTCAATCTTTGCCCCTAAACAAATACTTGTTAATGTATCAACCAACAGTTTTTCCTATGAGCAGGGAAATACAGCAACAATCTCAGTCAACACGACAAATGGCTCAAATTACGCACTTGCTGCTAATTTGACTGTGGATATAATCAGAGGAAATGCAACTGCGCCTTGGTGGAATACCTCTTATCATTTTAGAATTCCATATATAATAAATGCGTCCAGCAGAGCGAGAACAGACAAGCTTATTGAAGCTTCTATAAACTTTACAGATGTTTTAGTTAATGAGTTAAGCTTAAGCGGTTTGGCATTTGACAATAGCTCCGTGAGAGTTGTTGAATTCGACAGCAACACTTCGATAGAAATTCCCTCTCAGTTTGAAGCTGGTGAGCCGTTCAACAGCATCAACAGCAGTTACGGCACTTTATATTGGGTGCTCAACTCAACTACTGCTGAAAATGAGGTTAGGGAATACTACATTTATTTTGACATTATAGAGAACGGGCAAAAATCTGCCCCAAGCTATAGCAAACCGACATTTTCCTTCAGAGGTGATACAAAAAATGTGCTGTTTGACAACACTCTTACAAGCGCCAGCCATGTCATAATTAATAATTCAAACAACACTTTTACAATGCTCTTCTCAGATGGTGATGGAATTTTCAACCAGCTATATAGCGACTATCAGGGCGCAGGAAGCATATTAAACATAACAATGAACGGCAATCGCATTACAAATGACAACTCCAGCATAGTCCCTTTTGCCATAAAAGATGATGATTACATGATAACCAACAGCACTGTTACTTTTGAGTCTGGCTATGTTGTTTCATTTATCAATATCAATTCAACAATAAATTCTGTAAGTGATTCTTCAGCACAAATTAATTACACAATATGGTTTGCAAAAAATGATATTTATATCAGAGCAAAATTGTACGCTACTTTCGGCACCGCCGAATCAGCGCCAATAGACCTGTACAGCAATCTGTGGTTTGCTTATCTTATTGATGAGGGAAGCTCGTCATGGAATTCTTTTATTAATACATTGAACTCCAGAGGGTATAATGACACGCATGACTACAATACTGTTTCTGCAAATCTTAGCGAGTTAAATGCATTTCGTCCAAGCGACTGGCTCTCAGAACTCAAATCAGGCTTAGGCGGCATAAATCTTTATGTTCAAAACTTCTCGCTCAATAATGCCAATACCACAATAGGAATAGTCTCATTTGATGATGCAAAGCTTCCTGCCGGCACGCAATCAGATGGAGTTGGATTTAACCTTAATTCCGACCAAACGATAGCTGCAGGCGACATCTACTCAATTACAGCATGGATGAGGTTTTCAAGTGATGGCGCTTCAAAAGGCGAGGACATTGAGCTTGACATAGAAACACCGCTTGTGACAACAAGACAGCAAGGACAGCGCTTTATCAACAGGACAATAAACCAGTCGGATTCAAATGGAATGTTCATCATGAATTTCAGCACTGCCGGAATTTCAACGGGGTTCTATTCAGCTGTTGCTAGGGCATTCAAGGATTTGTACTTAAGTGGAGTAAATTTCAAGATATTTGAGATGACAACTGACATAACCAAACCGGTTGTTGCAGCTTTAAGCCCTGAAGGATTCAACAGCACAGTTAATTCAACATTCACCTACAATGTTTCGGAAGGCAATTCGCTCAGAAACTGCACTTTAATACTAAACAATAATCTAAACGTAACAAACTTGTCTCCGATAAACAATGCGCAGAATGCTATAATTGTTTATAACATTGCCGAAGGCTCTTATAACTGGAGCGTAAACTGTACAGACAATGCAGGGAACACAGGAGGAAGCAATGTCAAGAATGTAACAATAGATTACACAATACCCAGCGTGATTCTAAATTACCCAAATGCATCCCAGATTTTCCAGACAACAACAATAGAATTTAATTTTACAGCCATAGATAATCTTGACACAAATCTTACTTGCAACCTTACTATTGGAGGCGTAGTCAACAGAAGCAATCTTGCATCACTGAATGATACAATCACAAATGTTACAGTCACAAACTTCAATGAGGGAATTTATTATTGGAATGTGAGCTGCATTGATGATGCTTTCAACAAAAATATATCGCTGACAAGAAACTTCACTATCAGCCTCGGAAATCCGAAATTCTTCCCTGAGAATACCCAAACAGCCATCAACAACAGCAATCCGAGAAGAAACAATGTACTCCAGATATCTACAAATGCAACAGACGAGTCGGGCTTGAATCTTATCCTTTTCTCATGGAATTCTACAGGCATCGGCACATGGATAAACGTGTCTAATGCAACTCTAAGCGCTGATAAGTCCGTTAATTACACTGTAAATGTAACAGTAACCGCTATTGCTAACACCGTTGTTGGATACATCTTCCATGCAAGAGACATTGCAGGCAACTTCAACACAACTGCCTTGAGAACTTATACTGTTGTCAATTCTCCCCCATCATCACCTACAATATTATTTCCGTCCAATGGCTCGAAATACAACAAGCAACCTCTTGACATAAACATCACATTCACTGTTGATGCCGATGATGACGCAATAACCATCTATTATTACATAAATGGCGCATTTAACCAAACATCATCAACAAACACAACCCTTAATGCAAGCGACGGCACTTACATATTAAATGTAAGCCTATCTGATGGAACTGATTTCAGCTCTAATATTACCATAAACTTTACTATAGATACAGTAAAGCCAAGAATAAACGCATCTCTAAACAATTCTTCACCGAGAAGATTTGATGTTGTAAACATGACAGCCAACGTGACTGATGAAATAGAACTCTCATTTTGCCAGTTTATCCTAAACCAGTCAGCAAATGGCGCGAAAGAATTCTTTAACAAAACAGTTAATGGTAAAAATGACCAATGCTCGCAGAATTTCACCATAAATCTGACAAGAGGCAATGTGATTAACTTTACAGTTATTGTTAATGACACTGCAGACAACTTGAATCAGAGCCAGCAAATAATTACAGTGGCTAATTCCCCTCCATCTGCGCCTGCAATATTGTTTCCGACTATCGGTTTGAATACAAGCCTGCAGCCTCTAAGCTTAAATGTCACTTTCGCTGGAGATTCGGACAATGACGCGATTACCATAAGATATTATATAAACGGCACATTAAACCAAACATCGCTCACAAACACAACCCTTAATGCAAGCGACGGCACTTACATATTGAATGTAAGCCTTACTGACGGCATAGAATCGTCAGCCAACACAACTGTCAACTTTACAATAGACACAATAAACCCAACAACAACGCAAGTTTATCCGCCTAGCGATTATTACAATGACACTTCTGACCCATATTCGATATTATTCAACTGCTCCGCAACAGACAATATTGCATTGAAAAACATAAGCTTGTACATATCTAACAGGCTTAACCAAAGCTTCAGCTTTAATGTGTCGGCAGATTTGGACAGCAATTCCGGTTATGGAAACTGGACATTAAGCTTGCAGAGCGGCAACTACACATGGAATTGTCTTGCATTTGACAGGGCTGGAAATTATGATTGGGCTGATAATAGAAGCCTCCTCATTAATACAAGTCTACTAGATTTGAAAATAGCCACAGCTGATATAACTTTCAACAGCACAAGTCCGGTTGAAGACGACAATATAACAGTTAATGCAACTGTCTTTAACATCGGTTCTATAACCGCAACCAATGTGCTTGTAAGATTTTTTGATGGCGACCCGGGCAATGGCGGAAATCAGATAGACACCGATAAGACAATAAGCTCTTTGGCTTCTCTGCAAAATAAAACTGTAAATGCAACCTTTAGAATATCACTTGGCTTGCATCAAATATTTGTCTTGGTTGATCCGCTCTCAGCAATAGTAGAGGCTAATGAAAGCAACAATAATGCAAGCGGCAACATTTCAGTCCCGATATGGCACTTTGCAACAGGAAATGTAACAGGCAACTTGCTGTTGCGAAGCATAGGCAATAGGACAATATTCAGCTGGGACATCACTGCAGCGACTACTGGAAATTTGTTTGTTGTTGATTCAGATAGCAGCATAACATGGACAAACCTCACCGCATTGGGAAGAAACATCACAGGACAGAATGCAAGCAATGACTGGGAGGAGCTTGATAGGGCGCTGAACACTTCTAATTCTTCAAAGTATCTGGATTCAATAAACAGGACATTCACCTCAAATTATGTTCCAATCAATACAACATCCTTCATAGTTTTTGCCAGAACAATCTACAATGTTTCAATAGCCAACAGCACAAACAGCTCAAATTTTGTGACTGGCATTTTGTGGGACCAAAGCGATGACACAGGAGACGGGCAGTACAACGGAAGCGAAGACGTTGCTTTCATAACAGAAATCGAAAGAAACCTTACAGGAAAGTACGGGGTTTATGATTTTGAGCTTAGAATCCCTTCAACACTGAAGAGACTCAAAGGACCTGAATTAAGCTCTGTTACATTTTATGTGGAGTTGAGATGAAAATATCAAATGTCAAAATTAAAATAATGGTCTTATTACTTTTTTTGGTAATAATTATTTCGATAGAAGTTAAGTCTATATTATTGGCCCCTTTTTTCAATGACACTACTGAGGTTGATTTTGGACAAGGAACACTTCATTTAA
Organism: Candidatus Woesearchaeota archaeon; assembly: GCA_016192985.1. Lineage (GTDB taxonomy): Archaea > Nanobdellota > Nanobdellia > Woesearchaeales > GW2011-AR4. The sequence goes on from JACPTC010000029.1 coordinate 31,343, forward strand.
CAAACATAACTGGATCCGATGTTGGTACTAATGTAACTTTGAACTTTACGGTAAACACTGGCAATATGAGCGGAGGTCATAATCTCTATAATATAACTGGGAATTTCACATCAAGAATTTTTGATAGTGGCCATACCAACTCTGTTTTTGACAAGATTGCATGGACAAGCACTTTGCCAAACACTAGCGATGCAATAGGATTTGCAATGCATACTGGAGCGAGAGATGTTGGTGTTTTTTATAGAAATGGAAGCATTGGGACTAATCTGAACCAGAGAGCCTATGATGCCAGCTTTGCATTCACGGACAGCTTAAGATTTTATTCAATTCCAACTGGATGGAGCAGAGATGACATCATTGGATTTGGATGGGATGATGACAATTCCCCTAACTTGTATGCTTTGTTCAGGAATGGAAGCATCGCGCAATCCAGCCAGGCTGACTTGACTACAGATGCGGTCTTAACAAGTACAAGCTCATTCACAATACTAGGAGGTTTCAACACAAGCGATGTTATAGGATTTGCAGTTGACACGGTGTCAAATCCTACTCAAGGTACTTCAGCCCTATTTTTCAAAAATGGCAGCTATCTTGTTGCACCTACTGAAAGTCCTCCTTTTGCGTTTAGCACGGTACGCGCTTTTACCCTTTCTCCATCAGGATTTAACACTGTTGATGTTATTGGTGCAGATGCGTCCAACTTTGGAAACGATGTTGCTATGTTCTTCAGGAACGGTAGCTATGTTGCAAATACAGCAACAGCTGACTTTAGCGCTGACATAAGCTTCAGCAGCGTGTTTCTAGCCACTTACCATTCTGATGCAAACATCACAGAGCAGACTAACATAAGCTTGCAGACAAGGGTTGCCAATGACACAAATTTTTTCACAGACTGGAGCAGTTTCTATATACAAAGTAATGGCACGCAAACAATTGAAGGAGGCAATGGAAGGTACATCCAATACAGGGCTGTGTTTTACACGCCTGACAAATATATAACCCCATCCCTTGAAAATGTATCCCTTAATTATTCAGATTTGAAAGTACCGGATGTTAACTCATCTATAAACAATACTGCTCCAGAATATGGTGAAATTATAAATTTAAGTGCAAATATAAGTGATTTTTCTGGCTTGAGTTTCTGCCAATTTATTGATAATCAAAGCACTGATGGAGCAAGAAGATTTTTCAACTATTCTATTGGAGGGCAAAATGACAGATGCTCTCAGAATTATACAGTATTCACAGCAAGAGGCAGTATTATCAATTTTTCTTTGATTGTGAACGATACATACAACAATAAAAACCAGACCGATTTTATAATCGCGATATCTGGTATACCTCCAAGATGGCAAAATCCAGAGATAAATGATACAAATATAGAACAATTTGACTTTGTAAAATTTAATGCAACGTGGAGCGATAATATACAACTAAGCGGCTATTTTTTCTCAACAAATGCGACTGGAAAATGGACAAATATGTCGAATATCAGCTTTTCAGGCAGCCAAAATGAGTCAAATTTTACAATGCAGATAAATGCTTCTCCATACGCAGTTGTTGGCTGGGCTTTTTATGCAAATGACACATCAAATAATTTCAATGCAACAGATGTGCAGACTTTCGCGGTTGTTCCGCAATACCACACATTTTATGGCGATGTTCAATCGGACATTGTGCTGGATACCTACCAGAATATTTCCATTATTGCTTGGTTTAATTCTTCTGATGTGAAAGGCAATGTTTACATCACTGATACCGATACTTTAAACGGAATATCGTGGGGTTCCTTGCAAGCAATTGGCAAAGACAAAACTGCAGCATTGAACGATGTAACAGATGATTGGGAAGACATTGACACTTTGCTTGGCATGACTCTGTTTAATGACTCAATCAACAGGTCGTTTATAAATGGAACCAGAGGATTTCCAAAAAATAAAACAAATTTTGTTGTTCAAGGCAAGCTGATTGAGAATGTTTCCACAATAAACAGCACAAATACATCAAACTTTGTGACTGGCATATTGTGGGACACTTCTGATTCTGCTGATGCGCAGTATGACGTTTTAGAGATAGAAGATGTTGTATTTGTAACGAAAGTGAACAACAAAGCTTTGGGCTTTTACGGCAATTATCATTATGAAATCAAAATTCCTGCCAGATTGCAAAGGTACAGAACTCCTAACAACCAAGACAGCGCGACATTTTACGTAGAATTAACCTAACATTTTTTTGTGTATACCACATTTGCGCAGCTGCCGCATGCCAAACTGCATGCGGTGGCTTGCGCCCCTTTGCTTTAACTTCTTAACAATAATAACAAAAATATTTAAAATATTATAAAAATAGTAAGAGAAAGTAGAGAATAGTCTAAAAAAGAGGAGTGGTAGATTGGTTAAGAAGTTTATTTCAGGAATTCTCGGGAAAAAGGAAGAGCAAGCTAAGGCAACTGAGAGTGCAGAAGAAATTCCGGATGAACTGCCGCCGCTAGCTGAAGAAATTGTAGCAAAAGCAGCAGCTCCAAAGAAAGAAGCTGCTGAAACTGCCCAGCCTGCTACTGCGCCAAAGGAACAGGAAAAACAGGAAGTGCCGGAGGAATTGCCCCCTATTGATGAAAGCGCAACCAAAACAGAGGAAGCTGTTGAACCGGGAACATTAGATGATCTGGATAAGGAAGATATTCCTGAGGAAGTAAGGAAAGCTAAGCTTGCAAAGAGCAAGATTGTTGATTCAAAAACTGCTCCAGAAGCAAAGGTTGAAGAAATAAAGATGGCGAAAGATATGTACACTCCAAAAGAGCGCATACAGGCTGGAGCTGAGGTAGGGTTTTTCTCAAATATTCTTGAGTATATCAAAAAACATGATGGTGCAAAAGAAAGGCTCTTGGCTGGCGACCTCTTTTCAAGAATGGGAAACTATTGGGAATTAAGAAAAAATGAAATTAAAACAGGAGCGCAATTGCCAACCGAGAAGAAGCTTGAGCAGGAGCTTTTAAAAAAACTTGAAGAGTTAAGGATTTTAGAGCAAAAATGGCAAGTGCAGAGATTAGCATTGGAAGAGGACATGAAGTATATACATGAAAGGGAAATAGGGATACAAGCAAAAGCTGACGAATTAAAGATGATTTCAAATGAGCTTTCATTGTTTAGAAGCGTAAAGCCGGAAGAGTACTTTTACCTTCACAATGGTGTAGTGCTTAAATGCCTGCATGACTTGATTGACATACTGGAAGTCATAGATGAAGAGTCATTTAAGTATCATGTAAGAGAAGGCAGAAACGACTTCAGCGACTGGATAAGGCATGTATTCAGAGACAATAACCTTGCAGACAAAATCAAAAACGCAAAAACAAAAATGGAGATGATTGAAACGCTTGAAACAGTGCCTGTTATTACTGCGGAAAATAAGAGCAGTGAGGGCATTATCCTAAACCCAAAAAAATATTTCTGGCTGGCAAACGGCACTGTCATAAGGAATTTGTATGAACTTTCTGATGCATTAAGGGTTATAGATGATGAGATGTTCGGAAAGCATGTGAATGAAAGCAAAAATGATTTTGCGAAGTGGGTTGGTGAAACAGTCAAGAATGAGCATCTTGCAAAAAAACTAACCAATGCCAAAACAAAGCAGGAGATGATTGAGATTATTGAGGTGTTTTTATAATTTCAGAAATTCAATTAATGGCATGATTTCTACAGAATTTTTTGATGCTGTTTTTTTAGAAACTAAGATCTTATTCTTTATTTTTATAGACTTTATTTGCTTTAAATCTTCTTCATTTATTTCATCCTTATATTTTACTTCTATAGCTTTATCTCCAATAACAAAATCTACTTCTTTGCCATCATGAAAATAGTAAAATATCTCTCCTTTATTTTTTATATTTAAGAACACAAGATTCTCAGCCAAAATACCTCCATTTTTAAAACCAGTTAACACAGTTTTTATACCGTTATCTGCTACATACATCTTCTTAGGGGCATATATCCTTTCATTCATAGATTTAGAGTATTTTAATATTGTATATAGTAAAAATGTTTCTTCTAAATATGTTATATACTGCCTTACTGTATCAATAGATATGTCCAATATTTTAGCTATTTTATTAAACGTAAACCTATTTCCAACTCTTTCTATTAAGAGCAAAAATAATTTTTTTATTACATCTGGATTTTTAACTCCATATTTTCCAACAACATCTTTGTAGATAATGCCTTCAACTAATTCGAGGACATACTCAGGGTTATTTTTAAGCACATATTCTGGAATACCACCTATTACAAGGTAATCTTCTAAGTATCTATCTAGAAGGTAAATCTCAGATTGCTGTATTTTGATATTCTTAAACTTTAAAAATTCATCAAAGTTTAGGGGCTCTACCAAAATTTTGTTATATCTGCCCACTAAAAATGAGCTTTTATGCTTAATTACTAAACTTGACGAGCCTGAAGCAAAAATCTTTACATTTTCAATATCGTATAAAATTTTTAATTCTCTTTCAAAATCTTTTTTGATATGAACCTCGTCAAAGAAGAGGAAAACCTTTTCTTTTATACCTAATTTATGAATTGTCCTGTATTCTTTTAAAATATCCAATAGTGTGTTTTTATCAAAAGCTGGGTGGTCAAGGGAGAGGTATAATATTTTCTTATAGTCAACATCTTTTAGCATATCTTCAATTAGTTGATAGATAATAGTAGTTTTTCCAACCCTTCTTAGTCCTATAATAAATGTAATCTCCTTAGACTCTAACTCATTTTTTAATTTCTTCAAATAGAGTTCTCTTTTTATCGTATTTGTTTCAAATTTTCCTTCCCACCATGGATTAAATTGATACAAAATTTCTTGCATAAGTATTGAAATATTTGCTTATTTATAAAAGTTTCGATTTTGAATCGAAATATTCGTCCATATATTCTATTGACAGTAGAGATATTTAAGCAAAAAAATAGAAAGATTTATATATTAGTATACATTTTTATATAAGAAACTACTAATTTATTCCAAATTTAATACTACTAAATAAGAATTAAATAAGTGTAAGTGTAAATCGTAAGAGTAATGAAGTGTAAAGCGTAAGAGTAAGAGTCAGTGAAAATGAATAGATTGACTGATTCTTATGTGCTGAAGTTTAAGGCTAATTGAAAGTATTTACAAGCCATCAAAAACTCATGTTTTTTGATTTAAATATTTAAAAATCAATTCAAAGATTAAGTGTAATCGAAAAGTGTAATTGAAAGAGTAAAAGCAAGAGTCAGCGTAAGTGAAAAGGTGCTGATTCTATCACGAGGTGTTTTAGGTGAAAAAGAGAGTAGATTGGATTAGGGAGTATACTTCACTTTTTATTTTTGTAAGTTTGTTTATTTCGTTTTTTATTTTGTTAAGTGCCTTTGTTCTAGCCCAAACTGAGCCTGTAGGACCAGACACAATAACCATTGCTGGTTCTGGGAGACGTACTAATAATTCTGGATCTTTAAGTTTGCAAGCTCAAGCAGGCAATGTAACTGCATTAGTTATCAGCAGCGTAAGAGCTACCCAAGCTTGGCAGGGTTATTATGGAAATATAACTGGTACAATTGCACTAGATGACGCCAACAACAACACACTTTACGATTGGTCTTTGCCAAATCCAAGCTTGGTCAAATATTTATTGCATGAATGTAAGTCCAATTAGGAATAATAGTGCCGGACCGAGTAGTACTGGTATTGTGTATAGCGTTAATGGCTCTCAAATAGAGCTGAACTTTGGCATCAATGCAACTGATAAAGATGGGCTAAATGAGACTTTCAATGATACTTACACAGACACAACAGGATTTAGAACAGGCTCTGTTACAATTGATGTTGCAGATGGCTGCTCTTTAGCACACCCATACACAAGCCAAGCCTATGATTCATCCCAATGGCAGGAGTTGCTGCTAAGTGATAATTCATCCATAATCTTCACAGCATTGGTCAGAGAAAATGCAAATGGATTTGAAGCTGGCTCAACAGACACTTATGATTTCCAGATGCTGGTGCTTGAGAATGGGCATACAGAGCAAGCTAGTACATTAACAAATTATTACTTTTTCGTTGAGTTGACTTAAACAAAGATTCCATTTTTATTATTATGGTGGGCAATAATACTATAACCTTTATTTGTAGATGAATTGCTTTGCCTAAAGTTTTTCTATAAATCACCCAAAAGGACATCTTTGGAATAGAGGTGGAAGTGCTGTTACTCTTGGTAATACACAACTTGATTAAATAATCATCACATTTTGAGCTATCATAGTTTAGCTTGAATTGACACTAAGCTACTTCAGTCCGCAGAGGATGTTTTTAAAGTATATATTTTTATAAGTGAGGTGGTACTTTTTTGTGTGATAATATTAATTTTCTATATTATAAATAAATTTAATTAATGTTTATATCTATGAATAAAATAGAAAGATTTATATATTAGTATACACTTTTGTATATAAAATTATTAAAAACAATAAAAAGTATATTAATATAGGAAAAAGTCAGCGTAAGTGAAAGCGCGCTGATTCTATCAAGAGGTGTTTTAGGTGAAAAAGAGGTTGGGTTTTGTAAGAGATTATTTTACATTTTTAACTGTAATCGCTTTTATTGTTATATTAAGTACAGTTGTTCTAGCCCAAACTGAGCCAGTAGGACCTGACACAATAACTATTGCTGGCTCTGGCAGGCACACAAACAACACTTTTCCTACATTGGTACAAGCTCAAGCTGGCAATGTAACTGCATTAGTTATCAGCAGCGTAAGAGCTACCCAAGCTTGGCAGGGTTATTATGGAAATATAACTGGTACAATTGCACTAGATGACGCCAACAACAACACACTTTACGATTGGTCTTTGCCAAATCCAAGCCGCTTCGTGGTGTTAATGGTACATCTGAAGTAGGAGGAGCGGCGGTTGATTACACTATTAATGGCTCTCAAATTGAGCTTAATTTCGGCATAAATGCAACTGACAGAGATGGGCTTAATGAAACTTTCAATGATACTTACACAGATGCAACTGGATTTAGAGTTGGCTCAACAACAATAGATGTTGCAGATGGATGTTCCTTAGCTCATCCATACACAAGCCAAGCCTATGATTCATCCCAATGGCAGGAGTTGCTGTTAAGTGATAATTCATCCATAATCTTCACAGCATTGGTCAGGGAAAATGCAAATGGATTCGAAGCCGGTTCAACAGACACATATGATTTCCAGATGCTGGTGCTTGAGAACGGTCATGTTGGTCAAGATGGCCCTGCTCAATTAACAAATTATTACTTTTTCGTTGAGTTGACTTAAACAAAGATTCCATTTTTATTTTTATTTTTTATTTAATTTTTACTATTTTAATAAAGAAAGCGTACGGAAATGAAATTGTCTGGAATTGTCTGGAGTTAATGCAAATGCAGCGATTAACGATATTGATGAATGTTGTCAGATGCTAACTGAATGTTGTCAGATGCTAACTAATTCTGGACTTGATTTTCATAGTCTGTCATGGAATAAGATGAAATGAGATGCTTATGCGAATTTTCAGCAACAATAAGAGAAACACATTATTTTTGCTAATTCTAGTTAGTTATATTCTCAGCTTACTTATAACAGTGCGAGCAGCACCAATAGGACCAACTGCAACTGTATCAGGCAACACAACAAAAAACGCAGCTGTTGCAAGGCTTGTAAATTCAACAATAAACGGCACCATAAGCCCAGGAGGATTTATCTTTACAATGAACCTTGATTCAGTGCAGCAGGACACAAGATGGAAGGGCTATGTGGGAAACGTAACAGGAACATTGACATTGGATGATGCTAGTGATAATACTTTGTTCTCTTGGTCTTTATCATCTGTCACAGGAGAGGTTTATGCAACAAGGGCATCTGGCAATGTAAACTGGAGCGGGATAAACTGCACATGGATAGCAGATGGAAGAGTCAATAAGTCAGATGACACATTCAACATATCCAAATCTAACAGAACGCCTGAGCATAATGAAAATATTGTCTTAAGCCATACAAACAAAGATGACAACATAACTGCAACCTTCAGCAAGAGGAATCATTCTTCTATAACAGTTGGCTCTGTTGTTATTGGAAAAGACCAATGCTTTTCAGTCCAAACCTACCAAAGGGATGCAGCTCAGGTTTTCAGCGACAGCGATAATGCCAATTTCACTCAAGTTATTTTGTATGATGCAGCTTACAACATAACAAACGGGAATGTTGTTTATGAAACAAAGATAGAAGGAGACATAACTGGCTACAGGTCTGGCGACACCTATGACTTCCAGATTATACTGCCCGAGAGCGGCGCAGTTGGTTTCACAGCCTCTACTGCATATTACTTTTATGTGGAATTGACTTGAGTAAAATGATAATCAGAATAAAACGCAAAATTTTGGAACAGGGAATATTTGGAATATTGATGATATCAATAATTGTGTCAATACTCATAGGTGTTTCTTTTACAACAAACTATGTGATAGGAGCAACAAATGTTACCAACAACACAGTTCTTGCAATAGTTAATGTTACAAATACAGAGCCAAATATAACTTTAGTTGTAATTTATGACGAAACTAATGCATTGTATGGCGATATAGACTTGATAGCCAGTGGTCCAACTATTGTAACCTGCAATGTCAGCATTTTTGACTATAATGGAGCAGGTGATATTGACAATGAGTCTATAAATGCAACATTGCATATTCAGTCTGTTGGCAGAGAAGGTAATACTGACAACAATCACCGCTATAGAAACTCAAGCTGCGGTACATGTGCACAGTTTACATCAACAAATGTCACTTGCGAGTGCAAATTTGGCTTGCAATACTATGCCAATGATTCCAATTCTTGGGTTTGCAATGTCACAGTCAGAGACAGAGGCGGAACCGGTTTGACAGCCTCAAGGCTTAACTTTAGCGACACTGAGATAAGCAGCACTATAACAGTAGCAAAGCTGCTTGCAATCAACACCTCGACTTTGCTTGATTACGGCAATCTGAGCGTGACTCAAACTTCTGCTGAAATTGTGCATAACATAACCAATGTTGGGAACATAAACCTTAATCTTTCATTAAGGAGCTATGGTGGAGACAATGAATCGCTGGGCCAAAATGTGACTATGGTATGCGGGCTTGGCAATATCACTTTTGGCAACCAAAGGTATGAGGTCGGTGGCCAGAAGTCTGGAATAGCATTTGCTGACATGAGAAATGTGACAAACCAAACAGTTATAATTAATTTCACATTCCCTGCAAGAATAGATGACACAACATATGGTCTTGATAGAAACTCAACATTATGGAGACTGCAAGTTCCATTAAGTGTAGGGGGAATATGCAATGGCACAATAATTTTTGGAGCAATTGATGCCGAGGTTGTATAAAATGAATGAAGACAATTTATTCAGCGAATTTTTGGGCCAGGAAGTAAAAGCCCCATATAAAGATGGCAACCAGTTCAAGATAGCAAGAGGCGTGCTTGAAGATATCAGCAACGGCTTTGTAAAAATAAAGGGCAAGCTTGGAACTATCATCATTAACCAAAAAAACATAGAAAAGGTTACTGTTGTAAAAGGGACAAATCAAGCTAACTAAACTGTTGAAAGAGGTGAGGCAATAAGGAAATTATGATAGTCTGGAGAGAGCGTAAGCGTATTGGTCTAGAGAAAGTGAAAGCGTTTAGGAGAGAGTAAATGTCTAGAAGTAAGAGAAAGCAAGTGTCAGCAAAGTTAATGCAAAGGCAATGAATAGAACAGCAATGAACAGTGAATGCAATGAAATGATATAGGCGTTAAAAAAACTTCTAGATAAATAAAATACATAAAATACATCGCAAAATTAGTGTGAACTCTAGGCTTTTCTAGATTTTCAAATACGCAAAATGCTGTCCAAATCTGATAAGAAAGATGTAACTATAGTAGTATCTGCTTTAATCATGCTCATTATCCCCATGCTAGCCTCATTAGTTCAAGCTGCACCAAGTGGACCAACTGCAACTGTAAGTGGCAATACAACAAAAAATGCCGCTTCTACTACAAAAATCAACTCAACAATAAACAACTCCATAAGCCCAGGAGGCTTTATCTTCACAATGAACCTTGATTCAGTGCAGCAGGACACAAGATGGAAGGGCTATGTGGGAAACGTAACAGGAACATTGACATTGGATGATGCTAGTGACAATACTTTGTTCTCTTGGTCTTTATCATCTGTCACAGGAGAGGTTTATGCAACAAGGGCATCTGGCAATGTGAACTGGAGCGGGATAAACTGCACATGGATAGCAGACGGAAGAGTCAATAAATCAGATGACACATTCAACATATCAAAATCTAACAGAACGCCTGAGCATAATGAAAATATTGCCTTAAGCCATACAAACAAAGATGACAACATAACTGCAACCTTCAGCAAGAGGAATCATTCTTCCATAACAGTTGGCTCTGTTGTCATTGGAAAAGACCAATGCTTTTCACTCCAAACATACCAAAGAGATGCAGCTCAGGTTTTCAG
>JACPTC010000030.1 GCA_016192985.1 Candidatus Woesearchaeota archaeon
CCATCTCATTCTCAATCTCGTCAAGTATATTGTTTTTAAACATCTTTCATACACCTCGCTTGCTTTATCTGGTTGACTTAAAGTCAACGAAAGGTAGGTAATATCAACTAATATATAAACTTTTCTGCAAAGGTTTAAATACTCGTAGTTTTTATAGCTTCTAAAGGCAATGTAAAACTGACTTTGTAAAATATTTTAATATTTCATATTAAAATTTTCTATAATAAAATGGTATATATAAGGCAGAGAATCACTATAGTAAATATTAGGAAGCCGGCTGAGCATAATGTAAATCAGGAGCTTCAATGGTTTGGTACTTCTCTTGGGCTGTTTAACATTAGAGACAGGGATAAAAGCACATTTAGGGTATTTATTGAGCTTTTAAAGTCGGCAAAGGCAAACACCCCAATAACAAGCGACGAGCTTGCATCAAAGCTTTCCCTCTCAAGAGGCACTATAATACATCACATTAACAAGCTCATGGAATCAGGTATAGTAATTCACGAAGGCAACAGGTACATTCTGAGAGTGGACAACCTCAAATCGCTTATTGATGAGATGGAGAAAGACCTTAAAAGGGCTTGTGATGACCTAAAAGATGTTGCAAGAGAGATTGATGAAAGGCTTGGATTGTGAAATTATCTTAAAATCCTGTTGGTGATGTAGTAGCTAATGGAACATATTTCGTTCTATATGCTTCAAAAGTAACGCTCAAAACTTTTTCGAGAGGGTCACCTATCACCAACCTCTCGTGATAGGGACTTACTGCAGGCGTCCCAACATCCGTTACAAGACCACCTACTAAAGTTGTTTTAAGCACCAACGCTCCTATTTCGTCTTCTGGTTGAGGAGCATATACTGCTACCTCAAATTCATTTCTCATTAATGTTGATGGCAATAATGACCTCAATCTCTTTCGATTTAAGTCCACTGATTTTAGTTCTTCTTCTGTTGGGGGAATAGTGTCGATAATTATCGTAATATAATTACCTATCCTTGTTTTTGACCGTCTAGTTTCCATGCCAACAGAGGGATTATTCCCTACTCCTAAATAAGAAGCATATCTTTCTTTTACGCCGATTCTTGCTTCTCTTAAATGTCTATTAATATATCTCATAACTTCTTGGTCTGACATTTCAGGATTAGTTGGATTACTATCGGTCACTTGCGTCATTTTAATATGTAATCTTTCTTTATTTTTAAATCTATCCTTCGAAGATGCCATTCCCAAATAGTAAATTATATAAACCAGTAACAAGCGAGTTTAGGCTATGAAAAAAGTGATTCAGTTCTTAATTGTTTTTTTGCTCATGCCGATTGCTTTTGCAGACATAACCATCACAACTGAGCAACCCATATACAATATTGGAAACAGAATAAAGGCTTCTGCTTCTGTGATGCAGAGCAAGGATTTCGAAGGATTGTTCAAGCTAACCATTTCGTGCGAAGATTACAAGCTGCAATATTTTCTGACACCGTTCAGCTTGGAAGCAAGCTTCAGGACAGCTGTAAATATCCCTGAACTGGTTGTTGCATCCTCAATGCTTGGAAACTGCACTGTCCTAGGAGATTTATTAACAAACGACAATTTGATTGTTGAAGAAAAAGAGTCAAATGGGTTTAGTGTCACAAATCAATTGAATGTGCTTCCTGTTAAAAGCAAGGTTACAGCTTTGCCTCACGAGGATATTCAAGTAACAGGCATCGTCAATGAGGCATTCGGCAACAGTGTTCTGAAAGCTTCATCTAAAATTAGGCTGGACAACAATTCCTACACTGCTGAAGTGGTAGACGGCAAATTTGATTTAAAGGTAAAACTGTCTGAAAAAATTAGGTCAGGAAGGCATGTTATATCCATTAGCGCTTCTGACTCCAAAAGCAATTCAGGAGCAGCGTCAATTGAGCTTGATGTAAAACCCATTCCAAGCCACATCAAGACTGAAATAAGCGCAAACAGCCTGCAACCAGGTTCAAAAATTGAAATTTTGCCTTATTTATTCGACCAGGCAGATGATTTGATAAATGAATCTCTGGAGATGGAGCTTGTATCACAGCGCGGAGAAAAAGTATTCAAGAAAATTGTGCAAAGCAATGAAAAGCTTGATTATGAATTTAGCCAGTATGCAGAGCCCGGGCATTACACACTAACGAGTTTCTACAAGAATCTGCTCTCACAGTCTTCAATAAATATCTCAGCTATAAGGGAGATAAATGTCAAATATGAAAATGAGACTGTTCTTGTTGAAAATATAGGTAATGTTCATTTTGAAGACGAATTGACATTTATCCTGGAAAGCGAATCAAAAAAATACCCCATATCAAAGAAAGTCAGGGTGGAGCCTGGCAAATTCATAAGCGTTGATTTGTCAAAAGAAGTGCCGTCAGGCATTTATGATGTGATTGTTCCGTTGAAAGAAGGGCTTGCTCCAATTGGGGAAAAGGCACATGATGCTCTTCAGAATGCAGTGCAATCCGCCAAAGAAGGATTAAGCAACCTGCTTCAGGAAAAGCAAAGTGTTTTGGCTGATGATGTAACCATACATGATAACAGGCCTGTTTTAAAAAAGATTGCAAGCGGCCTGGAGTCTGTAAGCGGAGCACTAGTTGGAGCAAATGGAGTTCTTACAAAAAATCCTCTGGTCGCCCCGCTTATTTTAGTCGCGATAGTTGCAATTCTTGTAATGAGGTATGGCAGGAAGCCTATAATGAAATTGATAAGAGGCAAGAAAGAGGATGAAGAAAAAAAAGAAAATCAGAATTAAATGCTTCTCTTTTACATTTCCTCATCAAACCCAACTGTTTCATCAATCAAGTCTTGGGCTGTCTTAAAATTGCCAACAGAGCCTTGCTTTGAGCAGTACGGGCATCTTGACGGCACCTTATCTTTCCTGAACTTATAACCACAACTGCGGCACTCCAAGTCAATCATAACACTACTCCAGAGTAAGAAGTATATAAATTTTGCGGGAATTTAGTTTCTTTAATCCCTTGAGCATATTAATTTTGTTAACTCATCCTTTTTTTCCTTCATCAATCCGTCAGAATTTGCTTCTAAATTTAGTCTCAGCAAAGGCTCTGTGTTGCTCGGCCTTACATTAAACCACCATTCCTTAAACTCAAAAGTGATTCCATCAAGCTTTGAGGTATTTTGAGGCTTTTGCTTTTTGTATATTGATTCTATTTCCTTGAGTTTAGCATTTTTATCTTTTACCCGAATGCTTGTCTCTTCAATAGTGTGGTATTTCCTAAATTCTTTCAATAGCTCTGATAATATCATCCTTTTTTTTGAAACAATCTCCGAGACAATCAGGCTTGTGATAATTGCAGAATCGGCTCTGTAATTGTCCCTGTAGTAATAATGTGCGGAGTGCTCGCATGCAAAAATCGCCTTTGTCTTTCTCATCGTATCTTTAATGAATGAATGGCCTACCCTCTCCATGACAGGAATGCCATGATGTTTTTTTATCACCTCAGGCACGATACGGCTGCAGACCAGATTGTAGATTATTTTCTGCATTTTGTTTTTTGATTTTGTCAAGATGTCCTTTATTATTAAGCATGAGATAATGGAGCTGTTGATAATGCTGCCATTCTCGTCAATAAAAAAAATCCTGTCTGCGTCGCCGTCAAATGCAATTCCAAAGCTGCATTTTTTTTCCTTCACCGCCTTCTGCAAATCAGCCAGATTTTCGTATTTTATTGGATTTGCAGGATGGTTTGGGAAGCTTCCGTCAAGCTTGAAATACAAAGGGACAATTTTTACTGGCAGGCTTTTGTAAACCAGAGGGATGATTTTTCCCGCCATCCCATTTCCAGCATCAACCGCAATTCTCAATTTTCGCAATTTTTTAACATCGACAAAACTTATTACGTGCCTGACATAGTCTTTCAAAATGTCTTTTTTGACAATTTTTCCGGGTTTTTTATTTCCTATTTTTTTATATTGCTCACTTTCAGCTATTGCTCTTATCTGCCTCAATCCTGTATCGTCATTAATCGGAATTGCATTATTCCTGCAGAATTTTATCCCATTGTACTGCGGCGGGTTATGCGAGGCAGTGAACATAACAGCAGGCTTATCCAAAACTCCAGATGCAAAATAAACTGCATCTGTGCAGACCTTGCCTATGAAGATTGCATTTGCCCCCTGCTCTTTAATTCCTTTCATAAAAGCCATGCTCAATTTTGGGGAAGAAAGCCTCATGTCAGTCCCAACAATTACATCTTTGCACTTGAGAAAATGAACAAAAGCCCTGCCAATCCTATAAGCGATGTCGTCTGTCAGGGTTTCGCCGTAGATGCCCCTTACATCATATGCCTTAAAAATCTCTGAGAGCATACGCTTTTTAAGTTCCAACTTTCTTATAAATGTTTGTTTTCAATTTCAGAATTATCCCAAATCGGCTTCATCTTCTTCAAAATGAGTTATGCCGTCCCATTTCTTCTCTGCAGTTTTATACCTTTCGATGTTGCCAATGTCAAACCATTGCCCTGCAAAAGGGAATCCTCTTAATCTGCCAAGCTTTGCAAGTTTTGGGAAAACATCCTTTTCCAGCATTGAAAATCCGTCAGGAATCATGCCAATCACTTCAGGCTCTATAATATAAAAGCCTGCATTTATTAAATTGGAAGGCGGGTTGCTTGGTTTTTCAACAAACTCAACAATCCTTGAGCCGTCCAGCCTTGCAACACCATAGTGTGTAGGATCATCAACTGTTGTCAAAGCGATTGTTGCAAGCGCGTTCTTTCTTTTATGCAGCCTGAACATCCTGGGTATGTTTATGTTCTTGAGTTCATCGCCATTTGAAGCAATAAAGCTCTCATTGAGGTATTTTTTTGCCAGCTTCAGCGGCCCTGCTGTTCCAAGCGGCTCATTTTCCTCAACATAAGATATGTTCATGCCAATTCTGCCTCCGTCTCCAAAGTAGTCCCTTATCTTGTCCTTTAAGTAGCCCGTGCATAAAACCACATCCCTTATGCCGTATTTTTTGAGCAGGTCAAACAAATGCTCAGTGATTGTTTTGCCCTGAACTTCAAGAAGCGCTTTTGGTGTTTTCTCTGTCAGGGGCATCAGCCTTGTTCCCTTGCCGCCTACCAGAAGAACTGCTTTGCTGGGTTTGTTAGCACCCAAAGATTCTGCAAGCAGCAATTCCACTTCCTGCGATCTGTTCTTTATATTAACTCCGTCAATTCTTTTGTCTATCTGGCTTATTAAATTCTTATCAAGAGTTATGGTAATGCGCTCTTTCATTTTGAATTTGGAAAAAATTTCATTTTCAATGAAATTTTTTCTTTATTTAAAGCTTTCGTTTTTTGTATGATGAAGTATGATAAATAGAAAAGTTTATATATATGGTATAATGCCCAAAATTTGGGGGATTATGGACAGGAATCTTGCGCTGGACTTTGTAAGGGCAACAGAAGCGGCCGCTATAAGTTCTGCATTGTGGATGGGTAAGGGCAAAGAAAAAGAAGCAGACCATGCCGCTGTTGAGGCTATGAGAAAAGCCTTCAACATAATAGATATTGATGGCACCATTGTTATTGGAGAAGGAGAAAGGGATGAAGCGCCCATGCTCTATATCGGGGAGAAAGTCGGCACCGGAAAAGGCTTGAAGCTCGATATAGCTGTTGACCCTCTGGAAGGCACGACAATAACCGCAAGAGGCGACCCAAACGCAATGTCAGTTTTTGCTGCTGCACCTGCCCAAGGACTCTTGAATGCCCCTGACACATACATGGACAAGATTGCTGTCGGACCTAAATGCGTTGGGGCAATTGACCTTGATGCTACTGTTGAACACAACCTGAAGGCTGTTGCGGAATGCCTTGACAAGCCAATAGATGAAGTGACTGCAATTATCCTTGACAGGGACAGGCATAAAGACACAATAGAAAAAATAAGGAAATGCGGCTCTAGGATAAGGCTGATAAGGGATGGAGATATAGCAGGCGCGCTTGCGCCGGCAATTGACGATTCGGGCATTGACATTCTTTTCGGCATCGGAGGCGCTCCTGAAGGAGTTATTGCTGCGGTTGCGTTGCAATGCCTTGGCGGAGAAATTCAGGGAAGGCTGAAGCCCAGAAACACAGAGGAAATAGAAAGAGCTA
Organism: Candidatus Woesearchaeota archaeon; assembly: GCA_016192985.1. Taxonomy (GTDB): domain Archaea; phylum Nanobdellota; class Nanobdellia; order Woesearchaeales; family GW2011-AR4. The sequence goes on from JACPTC010000030.1 coordinate 6,112, forward strand.
AGAAGATGGGCATTTCAGACATCAACAAGAAGCTAATAATGCGCGATCTTGTGAAAAGCGACGAAGCAATGTTTTCAGCCACTGGAGTCACAGATGGAACAATCTTAAGGGGCGTAAGGTTTGTAAGCCACGGCGCCAGAACCCACAGCATTGTAATGCGTGCAAAAACAAAGACTGTGAGGTTTATCGAAGCGCGCCATGTTTTTGAGCACTTTCCGGATTATTAGAAGCATTATCAAAAATACTGAACAAAAAATAAAACAAAAACAAAGGTGATTGAATATGACGCACCACTCCCACATTAGCGCGAAGGATGTGATGGTTCCTGCAGACGTGCCGAAGCAGATGGCAGACGAGTATACAAAAAATTATTTGAAGGTAACTCACAACACAAGCAACCTCATGCTTTTTGCCGGCGACCAGAAAATTGAGCATCTTAATGACGATTTCTACGGCAAGATTAAAGTAGGCGACAAGGAAGTGAATATTCCAATTGACGATGCTGATCCTGAGCATCTGTTTAGAATTGCAAGCAAAGCGCGCATTGGGGTTTTTGCAACCCAGCTCGGCTTGATTGCGAAATATGGGCAGAGCTACAAAGAATTGCCTTATCTTATCAAGCTGAACTCCAAGTCGCATCTTGTTAAAACAGCTCAAAAAGATCCTTTAAGCAATGCAATGTGGGCTGTCGAGCAGGTTGTCAAATTCAAAAAGGAATCGGGTTTAAGCATAATGGGCATAGGCTACACAGTTTATGTTGGCAGCGAATTTGAGAGCGAAATGATGAAGGAAGCGGCACAGGCAGCATTCCATGCACATCAAAATGGGATGCTTGCGGTTTTTTGGATGTATCCAAGGGGAAAATCTGTTCCAGATGAAAAAGATCCCCATATAATTGCAGGCGCTGCAGGTGTAGGAGCTTGCCTGGGAGCTGATTTTGTAAAGGTTAATTATCCAAAGCCAAAAGAGGGCAAGGCAGCAGAAGCATTCAAGGAAGCAGTCCTTGCAGCAGGAAAAATGACAAAAGTGATTACAGCGGGCGGCGGCTCAAAAGGAATTAGGGATTTCCTACAGGAAACCTGGGAGCAAATCAACATAAGCGGCTGCTGCGGAAACGCAACCGGAAGGAACATACACCAAAAACAATTGGACGAAGCAGTCAGAATGGCAAACGCAATCTCTGCGATAACGCTTGACAACAAATCAGTTGATGATGCAGTAAAAGTTTATGAGGGGTGATAATATGCCAATAAAAGTCGGGATTGTTGGATATGGTACAATAGGCAAAAGGGTTGCTGATGCAGTTGCAATGCAGAAAGACATGAAGCTTGTTGGGGTTACAGCCCATTCTTACAGCTTCAACACAGAAGTTGCAAAGCAGAAAGGGTACAAAATATTTACAATAGGCGAAACTGATTTGAAATTAAACGGAATAAATCCTGACGGTGGCATAAGTAATCTGCTTGATGAGGCTGATATTATTGTTGATGCAACGCCAAAAGACACCGGAAGGGATAACATAGAAAAGCTTTACAAGCCAAAAAAGATGAAGGCTATTGTCCAAGGTGGGGAAAAGCACAAAACAACAGGCATAAGCTTTGTTGCCCAATGTAATTATGATGAGGCAATAAACAAAGATTATGTAAGGATTGTTAGCTGCAACACAACAGGACTGTGCAGGACTTTGCATGCCATTGACAAGGCATATGGGGTTCAGAGCGTGCATGCTACCATGATAAGGCGCGGAGCCGATCCTGGCGACATTCATCATGGGCCAATAAATGCAATAGTGCCTGTGCTCGAAATGCCAAGCCATCACGGTCCTGATGTCCAGACAGTGCTGCATAATGTTGAGATTTTCACAACTGCCTTAAGCGTGCCTTCCACCTTGATGCATATTCACACAGTAATTGCTGATTTGAAGAAAAGGGCAGATGTCGATGATGTCGTACAAGTGTTCAAAAATGCTGCAAGGGTGAGAGTTGTCAGAAATGCAGAGCATTTGCGCTCAACAGCAGAGATTATAGAGTTTGCAAGGGATTTGGGAAGGCTGAGGGGGGATATGCCTGAAATCTGCGTATGGCAGGAAGCGATTGGAGTTACATCAAATTCCCATAACAAGCTGCTGTACATGCAAGCAATTCATCAGGAGAGCAATGTGGTGCCGGAAAACGTAGACTGCATAAGGGCGATGATGGGATTTAAGGATGCGCAGAAATCAATAGAGATGACAAATGAAGTGTTTGGCATCAAGTGATTCTTAAAAGGTAGGTGGCTGAAAATTATAATCGGTGTTCCAAAAGAAATCAAAAACAGCGAAAACAGGGTTGCTTTAACCCCCCAAGGAGCCAAAAAACTTGTTTCCAGCGGCCATCAAGTTCTAGTTGAAACAAATGCAGGCATTGGCTCTGGTTTTAGTGATGAAAATTACTCAAAGAACGGTGCAAAAATAGTATCCGCTAAAGAAGCATGGAATGCTGAATTGGTTGCCAAAGTTAAAGAGCCCCTGGAGAGTGAATACCCATTCTTAAATGAAAAATCCATGCTTTTTACATACTTACATCTTGCCGGCGTTGACAAGTCATTGACAAAAAACCTTCTTGATAAGAAAACCACATCAATAGGCTACGAAACTGTCGAAGACAAATATGGGAGACTTCCTTTACTAGCGCCTATGAGCGCAGTTGCAGGAAACATGGCTGTTGAAATCGGCGCTTACTATCTGGCAAAGTTCAACAATGGAAAAGGGACAATGATAGGAGAAGTGCTGGGACACTTTTATGGAAAGGTTGTCATCATAGGGGATGGTGTTGTAGGAAGGCATGCTGCGAAAACAGCTTATGGAATGGGCGCAAATGTCTATGTTTTTGGCAGGCATGAAGAAAGGATGGACTTGCTCAGGGAAGCAATCGGCAAAAAAAGCCATGTCCTTCTTTCAACGCATGAGATAATTGCAGAGCACATCAAAGATGCTGACTTGGTTGTTGGCGCTGTCCTTGTTACAGGCGGAAAAGCGCCCTATGTCGTAACAGAACAAATGGTAAAGACTATGGAGCCAGGCTCTGTGATTGTTGACGTAAGCATCGACCAAGGCGGGTGCATAGAAACATCAAAGCCAACTACTCACAGCAACCCTGTATTTGTAAAGCACGATGTCATACATTATTGCGTAACAAACATGCCGGGGGCTTACCCAAGAACATCAACAATTGCCTTGACAAGTGCAACTATTCCTTATATTCTAAAACTGGCGGACAATGGATTTGAAAATGCAATAAAGGAAGACGCAGGATTTGCAAAGGGGGTTAATACCCATAAAGGGAGTATAACTTACAAGCCGGTGGCAGATGCTTTAAAAATTGAAGGTAGTTTTAAAGAAATAAAATAATAAAAATGACAAAATTTACACTTATCCTCTTAAATCAAATTCTGTCGCATCAAAAATTTTTACTTCAATCTCATCTCCCAGCTTAAATTCTCCTTTGACTACAACAGGCTTGTAGCAATAGTTTCTTCCAATCCATGAATCATTCTTGCCTTTTTCATCAATCAAAACCTTTCCATGCCATCCAATCCATTTCTTGTTCTTTTCCAGCGAAATTTCTCTAAAAACATTAGTCATAGCTCTTGACCTTTGTTTTAATATGTTAGTCGGCAACTGCTTAATCCCTGCTGCAATTGTGCCTTCACGGGCAGCATACCTTGACAAATTCAAGACATCGGGCTTTATTTTTTTAAGAAGATTTAATGAGTCCTCAAATTGCTGCTCTGTTTCAGACGGGAATCCGACAATTATATCAGTAGATATTGTAATTTCTGGAATTTCTTTTCTAAATGATTCAACAAGATTGATAAAATCCTCTGTGGTGTATCTTCTATTCATCAGTCTTAAAATTTCATTATTCCCAGACTGCAGAGGAATGTGCAGGAACTTGAACATCTTCGGATTTTTATAAATTTCAATCAACTCGTCCAGCATTGTTATCGTGTTGCCGGGGTTCATCATGCCGAGCCTTAATTTGAAATCCATGGGAACGGACAAAATTTGCTCCAGCAATTCAATAAGTTTTTGCTTTCCCCCTGAATCAACCATATATGCGCCTGTGTCATTAGATGTTATCCATATCTCCTTGCAGCCTAATTTTAGATGCTCTTTCACATCTTGCCTTATTGCATCCATTGGGTAAGAAAATAATTTTCCCTTTACCAGTTTTGTAGAGCAGAATGTGCAGAAATAATTGCACCCATTTAGAATAGGAACAATCCCAATCATTGGATTTTTCCTTACAGAAGGCAGATTTACCTTTTGTTCGTATTTTTTGTCTAATAAATGGAGAACTGCCCCGTTCATAGTGTTTTCAACAACAGACGATATTTTGCCAAGATTATGGGTATTAACGAAGCTTATGCTTTCATCAATGTTTTTTATTTTCGGAACAATTCCTTCAGTGATACATCCAGCAACAATCAATTTTTTTTCTGGAAATTGCTTTTTTAATCTTCTTATTTCCCTTAATGCCGTTGTGTCGCCTTTGACTGTGCAGATATTGAGAACATTGGCGTCAGATTCGCTTTCCTCTTTAACAACATCATATCCAGAATTGCTAAGAAGCCCCATCATTATTTCCGATTCGCGCAGATTGCTGCTGCACCCTTGCGTGATAAAATTAATTTTTGGCATAAACCAAAGAATTGTTTGTTGGATTTAAAGGTTTTTATTTAAAGTTGAGAAGACATTAGCTTACTCTTTCTAATCTTGCTTTTCTTGCTCCAACTGGTCTTCTGCCTTCATCATAGCCAGTTTTTGGGTAATTATAACCTGATGTTCCACTAGTTGAGCTTGATTTTTGTAAGACTGGCTCGACTGGCTCTCTGCGATCTAATATGATATTCATTGCCTCTACTAGACCTGCTAATCCTTTATTCCCATCTTGGGTATAAGCCGCCAGATTGCAATTGCTGGCATAAACAAAAGTAAGTTCGGTTGGGTCATGTGCTGGGTTACCTCTTGCAAGAAGAAAAGAAATATTATCTTTATCGCCTGTTGCACGATACAGATAAAAACCATCCAACTGTCTTACATCTCCATCTCTGACATACTTGACTCTTATCCTAACTTTTGGTTTTTCTACAATTTTTATAAAATTATATAAAATATAAAGATTATATATAAAATAAAGAAAGTCGCAACTTTAAAAATTTTATGTTAAATTTTTTATGTTTTTTGTTTATTTAACATACTTTGGCTTTATCCTTTCCATTATCCATCTCGTCAAAACTCGCGTCTCGTACTCATCAGGGGTGTGGATGCTTTCGTGAATATCCACCATCCTTGCAGTTTTTCCAGTTAAATCAGCCCTTCTGCCCATGAAATTCTCTCCAAGATAAGTAAATCCAAGAACGCTGCCCATAACAGACTCTGGCAAAATATTAAGCCATTTGAGGGGCACCCGATTAGTCATGTCTTCCTTGCTTTCAATATGCTGGTGCAAATAGTTTTTTAATTGCTGCTTATATGTGATTGCTAATCTTTCTTCTGAATAATTATCCTCATAAGATATTTTTACGCTGTAAGGGGCAACTTTGTCATTTTGCTCTTTTTTGTTTGCAATTTCCGCAGAATAAATCTCTTTCTCAGCGTTTTTAATTGATATTTTTAACTTATCTTCATTTTCATTTTCTTCATACTTGATTGAAATTGAATAGTCATTAGGCTTTTCTTGATTGGTTTTTTGCCGTATTAAATTCAATGAATAGGAGATTGCGCTTGAACTAACTCCAATTTTTTTGCCTGCTTTGACATTATCGCTCAAATTTTTTAGCAATAACGCCTCTAACTCCCTTATGTCTTTAAGGCCAATCTTAGGCTGTATATTATCAAGGATATTTTCAAGGTTTTTTTGTTGTTGTATCGATGTCTTTTGCTGCTGCTTTTGCCGCAAATTTATTTTTTTATCAAGAAATGGGACTACATAATAAAACAATGTTGATAATAATTCCGATTCTATTTTTCCGATAATTTTTTGATTAAAGTTTTTTATCTCAATCATTTGCCCTGCTAAAAACATCAACAGCCTCTTGCATCAGCTTTTCGGATTCTTCTTTTTTGTCGGAATCGGTTATTATCCTGAAAATATTTCCTTCTGTTTTTGACGCCCGAAACCAAACAAAAGAGTTTTTGCCTGTCAATACTTTCAAGCTGCCTTTTAAGCTATCTATCGCTCTTGTTTCAAACCCTTTCTTTGAATAATAATCCTTGAGAAAATTTTTTATTGAATTGTGCTTTGACGGATTAAACTCTATTTTTTCCTTTAGAGTATGGTATTTTGGAAGCTCCTCAATTAAATGCCCTAATTTCTTCTCTTTCTTTGCCACAATTGATAACACCATGAGCAGTGTCAAGATTCCGTCCCTGCATTTGGATGGCGGAATTATAACTCCGCCGCTTGAGCCTTCTCCCCCGGCAACTGCCTTCAAGCGCCCCATTTCCCAAACAATATTTGCTTCGCCAACTTGAACTTCCCTTATTTTCGCTCCAAATTTTTGCACAATGTCCCTGACAGCATTTGAGGTGGCGTCATTAACAACAATAAACTTATTTTCTGGATTTTCCAAATTTGATAAAAGTTCATAAACAACCAAAGCCAGTAAGTGGTTTCCTGACAATAATTGCCCATTTTTTAGTAAAATCCCAATCCTGTCAGCATCGCAATCAAAGCCTGCCGCAAAATCTGCTTTGTTGTCGTCAATCACATTTTTTAAGTAAAATAAAGAGTCTTCATTTGGCTCTATTGCCCTGTTGAACTCCCCATAATTCATGTTTACTCCCGCAACCTCAACTCCAGCCTGTTCCAGAATTTTTTTTGCAACCAACCCTGCTCCCCCATTTGGGTCAAGAACAATTTTTTGATTTGAATCTTTTATATGCCACATATCCTTCTTTCCAACAATGCTTATTATGAAATCTGTATAATTTACTATCGCTTCTTTATTTCTCTCAAGGATTTTTCTCTCTTGTATTTTGTGGAAATTTTGGAAAGTTCTGAAATTGGTAGCCACAGAATTCATTTCCCTCTCGTTTAGAACTGCGCCATCATTGCCTAAAAATTTAAAGCCGTTCCAATACGGCTCGTTGTGGGATGCAGTTATAATCATGCCGCCGTCCGCTTCAAAATACCTTACCGCAAATTCAATTGCCGGGGTGGGAGCAATGCCTACATCAATGAAATCGCAATCCAAGATTCCCATTATTGCGTCGCTTAATCCGACTCCGCTGGGTCTTGTGTCAGCTCCAATAACAATTGTGAGTTTATTTTTTTTTGTTTTATTTCTTAAAAACTGGCAATAGGCATAAGCATACCTTACTGCCATGCTGTCTGTCTTGTGTCAGCTCCAATAACAATTGTGAGTTTATTTTTTTTTGTTTTATTTCTTAAAAACTGGCAATAGGCATAAGCATACCTTACTGCCATGCTGTCTGTCAGATCCTTGCCATAAATTCCCCTTATGCCTGAAACTGAGATTAATAATGCCATCTGGAATTTGTTAGCAAATTCAGTATATATACTTATCTTTATTTCAAAAATCAAAATCTTTTTATAATACGGTTGTATAAAGTGAATTATAAAATGGAAGAAGACATTAATTTAGGCGGCAACATTCAGTTAAGCGGATTCAGGGAGATTGACGGCTCTTCAATGATTGTGCTGAAAAAAATTGTAGGCAATTATGCAAAGCGCATTTCAGAGCTGACAACTAGGATGGAAGTTCTGCACCTTACCCTAAAGCCCGTGCATGAAAGGGAAAAAAGCGAAAAATATGAGGTGCACGCAAAAGTTGTAGATGACGGGAAAGTGTATGCTTCAGAAATCACAGAAAGAAATTTGTTCGTAGCTATTGATGCCGTTTTGAAAAAGATTGTGAATGAGCTGGATTGAGTGTTTTTTATTGTAGCAAGCTAAACAAACTACCAATAGATTTTTAAATGTCAATTTGCAGTTTGTCTTATTTGTATGGTGCTTTCAGGAGTGATAGAAGCTTTGAAGTTTGTTCCATTATCTATATTCTCTGCCCCTGCAAAAAACCCCGATATGCTTTGGGTGCTGGTTCCGATTTATCTCAGCTGGGTGTTTGCGGAATTCTACCAAGAAAAAACAGGCACTTCGCTTGGAAATGCAATATCGAATGGAGTTGTTGTGCTATGGGCTGGCATGGACTGGCTCAGAACAACAAATAAGGTGCATGGCTTTGCAAACTTGCTTAAGGATGTCGAGTTTGCCGGAGAAACATTCCTTTCAATAGGAGTTATGCTTTACGGAGTCCTTATAATAGTTGCAGGCGTCAATGCACTGGAGATAGCCAAGTATATCGGCAGGATAAGAGAAGTCACATTTGTACTGCTGGCATTCACGCCAGTTGTGTATAATGTCTTGAACCTAAGCTGGTACGCTGTGTTTTCATGTATTATATATTTCCCCATGTTTTACTACCTTGTGGAGTTGCTTGACAGGTTTGTGCCAAATCCCAAGGCGATTATTAAGGATATAAATGATGCAAGAGGAATGTCTAATGGCAAGCTTTGAGCATATTGTCATAACCTTGGCGCTAGGCGTTTCAGTTCTCGCAGGATGGCAGGCTTTCAAAACAATATCCATTACCCATAATAATAAAAAACGCAAGGTTATTGAAAATGTTTTTCTCTGGATGGCCATAGGCATAATGGCATGGGTTTTAGGTGAATTTATATGGGACGTTCAATTCTTGATTAGTGGATATTATAAATACCCTTCAATAGCTGATGCATTTTACGTTTTTGGTTACACTATAATGCTCCCAGCGATGGTGTTTTTCTGGCTCCACAATGCCGGCAAACTTACATTTAGGGAGCATATGCTTTTCTTGTTCGCAGCATTTGCAGTCATGGCTTTAACTGTTGGAATATTGTTTTTTATTGTGGCTCCTGCGGAAAGCCCAAAGAGCTTAATTGAGATATTCTTGGATTTTTTTTATCCTATTGGAAGCGCTTTGCTGTTTTTGTCAACCTTTTCGATAACTGCGGTTGCAGACAGTAATCTAAGGCATGAGAGGAAAAATCGCCCTCTGCTTTATCTGGCCCAGGGGATTTTCTTTTCTTTTATTGGAGATGTATTTTATTCAATTTCAACATGGAGAGGGGCTTATGGGGTGCTTGGGGCGTTGTCTGATTTAAGTTTTTTATTGTCTTATGTTTTGTTTGCATTTGGATTTTACTTGTTTAATTTTAAGTTTTGCAGAATGAAGCTTAGCGGCGCAAAAGATTTATAAGCGGCAACAAATCAAGCTATGC
>JACPTC010000034.1 GCA_016192985.1 Candidatus Woesearchaeota archaeon
ATTTCTATCTTCTTAACCGCTTCAGGCACTGTTATGAAAGCCCAAAACAAGCTTGTCAGAACAACAGCTATAATCAGTGCGCCTGCAAATATAGCCCATGCCTCTAATTCTGTATATGTTTTTGCCATTGCAGAGTAGAAAATAATAAGTATTTATAAAACTATATGAAGAAATAGCTATACATAAATATGTAATGCTCCCGCCGGGAAAGCCATGACGAAGACGAATCTCCAATCACTTTGAACCCAGGTCTTCGGATCGAAAATCCGAAATGATTGGTTATCCCAAAAGAACAACCATCATATGATGGATTTTCTTTCGACCGGACTACACTACGGGAGCAAAATTAAGTGGGCCCAAAGGGCGTTTCACCAACCTTTCCATCTGAAAAGCTGTCATCGAGGGGTTTTTGAAAAAATCCCTCCCACGCTTTCTTTTGGTCAAGCTTTTCTTTGCGAAGCTCTTGCGAGCAAAGAAAAGGTTGTTTTGAACCCTTGACCTACGGCTCGCTTAGGTTCATTGTTTAGAGCAGAGCCATATAAGACCGTCGCTCTAACCAGGCTGAGCTATGGGCCCACAAATTTAAGATATTTTAAACAATTTAAAAGGTTTTCTGAAACTGGAAAAGTTTTGGCATTAGTTTTAAAAATTAGGCAATGATTCTATTATTAAATGGCACCCGCAGAAAACTTGTCTAAGGAAATTGCAAGATATGTCATGGAAAATGGCCAAAGAGTCTCAGCCTTATAAAAAGCTTTAGCCTCTGCCGGTGAACCTCCGCGATTTTTCGATTGGAGAGGAAGTATGGGGATGGAAGAGTATTAAACATTAAGTTTTATGCAGGCACTAAAGATACAAATCCTTCTGACTCATTGCTGGAGATCACCCTAAAGACTGTCAGAGATGACCAATTTGGATACGAGGGCAGGAATAATTACCCAAACTTCCCTTCTCTTGACAAGCCTTCAACAGCAAGCCTTAATTTTTCAATATGCCTTTCTATATCATGCTTCAATTCCCTGTACTCCTGCGCGCACAGAGGGTGCCCATCCTTTTCTGCATCATGCTGGGCATGCCTTTCAATGTAAGAGGCAATTTTCATTAATTTATATAGAAGCTTAGTTTTATTGTAGTTACAATTACACAACATATCCATCACCTCAATTTAAGGGAGTATCTTAACTAGCTCTTATATAAATGTTTTTATTTTTCCACAATCTATTTATATAAGCTTGATAAAGAAACAGTCTGAAAAGAGGATGATTAAGGCAAAAACAAACCGAGCACTGTTATTCTTATTATTTGTCGTTGCACTGATTGCCTTAAGCGGCTGTGCGAAGCCTGAATGCAGGACAAGCGCCGACTGCTCTCCAAAAACATGCTTTGTTTCAAAATGCGAGAGTAAAAAATGCGCATACACTATTCAGAGAAACTGTTGCGGCAACAGGATAAAGGATGCCATAGAAAATGGGAAACTAGGCAACCAATGCACTTGTCCTGACGACTATGGCAGATGCGAGGGCAAAGGCAAGATTAAAATCGGCTCGAGGACAGAAGACGCAGTTTATATCCATTATTATTGCAATGCTGACTCAAAATGCGTGCTTGGAGCTGAAAAAAAGAATACAATTCCGCAGAATTTCTTGGACACTATCCAAACTGGTTATTTTAAGGCAAGCTCAATAGCTAAATACAGCAAGCCTTTTGACATAAAAAAAGATAGCTTTGAATTTGCCATAACTTTAGACGATACAAACAAGGATTTGTTATTGCCTGTAAGGCTGACAAAGGCAAAAATTTTGTACAACAGCGAATACTCAAGGGCAGAACTTTTAATTGCAGAGCAAGATTTGGACATTACCCTCAATGGCATTGGAGATAAGCTAGTTATAAATACACCACTGACTTTAAGCTACAGGCCAGAGCAAATAGAAGAAACAGGCTCAATAAGGTACAGCATTGATTACTCTTACAACAAGAGAATCCTTGCCAGCAAAACAGCAAATGGGACAAGTATATACTATAAAGAGCCGGTAAGGGCAACTTTCACAGCACCTTCAAAACCAATCTTCCTGTTCAGAAGTGAATGAAATGGCTTCTAAAAAAGCTGTGGAGCTTTCGCTTAATTTTATTGTAATACTCATAATTTCTATAGTGATATTCGGCTTTGGAGTTAGGTTTATTGCTATGCTATCTTCACAGGCAACAGAGTTGCAGGAATTGACAATAAGCGAGCTTGACGAGAGAATAGGGAGCCTAGTCTGTGAGGGTTCTGACAGAGTTTGTGTAGGCATAGACCGCAAACCTATTAAAAGGACGAAGTTCGATATTTTTGGGGTAAGGGTACTTAATGTGCTGGATACACAAAACTTCGACATAATTGTAACAAGACCGTCGCCATCTGCATACACCAAAAACAAGCAGGAACTGCTAAGCGATGAGCTTGTATGGAACCCAAAATTAAGGAGCATTCTCATAGAAAAAAATGAGGAAAAGAGTATCGGCATTGGTGTACAGGTGCCTGCAAACGCCATATCAGGCACTTATATATTTGATGTGACTATTCAGACCGCTGATGGGCTATACTCCCCAGTGCAGAAATTGTATGTGGATGTCCCTTAAGATATAACGCTTTTTATAATCTCAGCAAAGCTTTTTGCGCTCAAAGATGCATTGCCAACCAATCCACCATTAATATTTGGCATTGAAAGCAATTCTTTTGCGTTTTCGGGCTTCATGCTTCCACCGTAAATGATTCTCGTGCTTTCGGCTGCGTCTCTGCCATGCATTTTTATGAGAAAATCCCTAATGAATGAATGCCCATTTTCAGCATCTTCTTTGGTAGCTGCCTTATGGTTTGGGTCGCCTTTGCTTATTGCCCAGACTGGCTCGTAAGCTATACTTATCTTTGAAATTTGATTTTTACTTATACCGTTCAGGCAATTCTTCAGCTGATTTCCGATTGCCTCTTTTGCCTTTCCAGTTTTTTTTTGTTCAAGATTTTCTCCAACACAAAGGATAGGGTTCAAAGAATGCTTGAGTGCTGTAATAACTTTCCTGTTAATCAGCGCGTCATGCTCGCAAAAAATCTCCCTCCTTTCAGAATGCCCCAGTATCACATATTCGCATCCGATTTCCATGAGCATTGCAGCGGAAATTTCGCCAGTAAAAGCGCCATTTTCTTCATAGTGCATGTTTTGCGCTCCCAGCAGAATTTGGTTTTCTGATTTCTGTGATTTTAATTCTTTTGACAGCGCTTCCAATGCCGTGAATGGCGGGCAGATTACAACTTCAGCATTTTTTTCACGCTTTATTAATTCATTAAGCTCCTTAACAAAAGAAACGGATTCCTTAATTGTTTTATTCATCTTCCAGTTGGCTGCAATCAGCTTTTTCATTTTGAATATCAAGGACAAATTTTTAATCCCTATTTATTCTTTTTGATTTTTAGTTTAAAGCTAAGCATCAGCCCGGCTAATATAAAGACAACCGAAACTAAACTGACTAATTTTGTTATTCTCAATCCAATTTCCATGAACAACTGCTCTGGGTAAAGATTCACAATTATCTCTTCAGCAGGGTTAAAAACATACGTCCCATTTTCAAAAAACAACCGATGGAAAAAGTCAAAAGCCATTATGAAGTCTAAGCTTATGAATAAAAATAAAGTAGCCGAAAACAAAATAGTGAAAAGCCCTCCAAATATTAGAATTTTTCCAATGAAATCAATTACAATACTTCTATCCTTAAGCATCGATGCGGAATATGCCAATAGGACTATGTACAGTGTAATTAACAAATATAGCGTCAATGATGCCGTCCTTAAAAGGGACCTTACGTCATGCAAATGCCGCTTTTCCCGCTCATTAAACTCATCAGGCAGATCATCACTTTTCCCAGTCATGAATTTAAGGACGTTTTCATTTAATGAAACTGCTTTTGGCACATTCTGCTGGACACCGTACTCAGAAAACTTCTCATTGAAAAAAGCGTCGTCAAATCCAACAAAATTCAGTATAAGAGAAAAAAGCAATAATGGCGTTATTGTTATGAGCAAAAATTTGGATATTTTGGCAAATTTCATGGCAATAATCAGTTGTCAATAATTATTACCTCTTTTTCTTCCTCAATTGCCTTCTTGATAGCATCTTCAATTGTTGTGGCGTTTTTTTTCCTCGCCTCTTCCTTTTTGATTTCGAACTTGCTTTCGCTGAATATCTGCCTTGCAGCTTTAAACTGTATATCATTTTGTATATCATTTTCTTCTGCTTTTTGCTCCTTTTTTTCCTCATCAAGCTCATCAAAAGCATGCGAAGCGTTTTTTTCTTCTTTTTCTCTACTCTCTTCTTTCTTCATGTAATCAGAGCCCGGATTCTTCTCGTTTGCGCCGTATTTCTGCTCATGGTAGTTTTTACCCTCTTTTTTATCGTTTGAAATAGTGTTGCTGTATTTTGCAGCATTATAGCTGCTTGAATGTATATTCCATTTGTCATCATCCCATAATTTCATTTTATACATTTTAAGACGCCATCAAACCGCTCCACACGGATTTTTTTATTTTGTACCCCTTCTTGATTAGAAGGTCAGCTTCCCTGTTGTTTCTTTCCAGTATCTGCGCCTCAAACTCAATGTCAAAGCTGCTCTCCAACTCCAAAACCGGGTTTAGCCATTTCATTTTCAATACCTCTCTATTTTATTTGCCTTTTATAAATCTTTCTATTTTTAACCACTAAAAAGTAGTTATCTAGTGACTTTTGCTAGAATCATGTCCAATTTCTTCCTTAGCTGTTCTTCAGGATAGGAACCTATTATCCTGTCCACTTCCTGCCCGCTGTTATAAACTATAATGCAAGGAATTCCCCTGACATCGTATTCTGTAGCGAGTTCCTGGTTGTCATCAACATTCAGCTTTGCGAATTTAAGCTTGCTTGTGTATTCTTTTGACAGTTTCTCCAATACGGGACCCACAATTCTGCAGGGGCCGCACCATGGCGCCCAGAAGTCAACAAGAACCGGAATGCTGTTTTTCAGCACTGCCTGCTCAAAATTATCTTTTGCAACTTCAAACATTTTCTATTTGCACTTGTTTTTATTTATTGTTTAATATTTTACCACAATGTTTAAGTTTTATATTTAAATTTATTTATTTTGCTACATCAAATATCTCCTCTTGTCTATATCAAGATCTATAAATAAATCACATTCTTCCTTTAGCTTGGAAGAGCTTGATTTTCCAAATGCTATTATCTCTATCCTGCAGCCCAGCGCATGCCTTAAATGCCTGCAAAATCCCCGTCGCCGCTGACTATGATGATGGTATCGAGCTTTGGAGCAAGCTCTATTGTATCCATTGCCAGCCCGATGTCCCAATCCCCTTTTTTTGCGCCGCCTGCAAATATCTGCAGGTCCTTTGCCTTTACCTCGAACCCTATTTTTTCTAGAGCGTCGAAAAAGTTTTGCTCTTCTTTAACATCTGCTTTTATGACATAAGCGATTGCCCTTATCAGGCTTCTCCCAGCCAATCCTATCTTCAAAATCTGGGCAAAATTAACCTTTGCGCTGTACAGATTCTTGGCAGAGTAATACATGTTCTGCACATCAACAAAAACCCCTATCCTTTGATCCCTGAAATGCACATTCATCTTTTCACCTCACGCTTGGAAAGTCCTCTTCATAACCGCAGTTTGTGCAATGTATTGAATTGCGCCCGTATGACAATGCAGGCTGCTTGCACTTTGGGCATAGCTTTACAACAGAAAACCTGCGCAATTTCTTGTCAATCCATTGCTCATCATGATTCATTATTGCTTACATTGTATCATAGCTTGTATTTAAAGGTTGTGCGATGCGCGGCTTCAGAGCTTGGTTTTCAAAAAATTTATATACCAGTATTCTCAAGGTTACGTACTCCAAGTGTTTTATACTTTGAGGAGGTGAAAAATAATGCAAAAGCAAATTGGAAATTATTCTTTTATAATTGGGGTGATATTGGCAGTAGTGCTTGGTTTGGCCGCCCCAAAGCTTGGCACAGCAGAAGTATGGTTGTGGTCATTGTTGGTTGTGCTTGGTCTCGCAGTTGGCTTCCTTAATGTTTCAGGAAAAGAGACCAAAGAATTCCTGTGGGTTACAGTAGCTTTAGTGATAGTTGCCTATGCAGGCAGCGCCCAGGTTAATTCATGGGAAACGAAAGTTAAGATAATAGGCCCTTACCTAAAGGGGATTTTTGACAGTATTTTGGCATTCGTTGTTCCAGCAACAGTGATTGTTGCATTAAAGGACGTCTGGGAGCTAGCAAAGCCAAACGGGTAAAAACCTTTTTTTTATTTTTTTATCTTAAACTATTCTTAAATTATATATACCCATTTAATTTTCTTTTAGGCATGGATATACTGCCCGATATGGAGATTGTAGATTTAGCACTGTACTTTAATCCTATCTTGATAATCGCAGATGTGCATATAGGCTATGAGGAAGCTCTGAACAAGCAAGGCATTTTGTTGCCAAGGCTGCAGTTTGGTGAAATGGTGAAGAGAATTGAAGGCATATTCAACAGATTGAAAAACAGGAATATAGAAAAAATCATAATAAACGGCGACTTAAAGCACGAATTTGGCACAATCTCTGAGCAGGAATGGAGAAACACTCTGAAATTTCTTGATTTATTGGCAGAGCATTGCAATGAAATAATACTTCTCAAAGGCAATCACGACACTATACTTGGACCAATTGCTAATAAAAGGAATGTTAAGGTTTTGGATAGTTATATAGTTGAAACATTAACAAAAAAATACAATAATGAAAAAACATCAATTAAAAAAAATTTAAAAAAACTTGAAAAAATACTAATAGTTCATGGTAACAAGATTCCAGACAAGGCATTGCTAAAAGAGGTTTCTACTATAATTATAGGCCACGAGCATCCTGCAATCTCTCTTAAGGAAAGCTACAAGGTAGAGCAGTACAAATGCTTCTTAAAAGGCAGGTACAAGGGCAAGAATTTAATAGTGCAGCCGTCTTTCAATCCAATAAACGAAGGAACTGATGTGCTTAAGGACAAAATCATGAGCCCTTTTCTGCAAAAGAATTTGGACAATTTTGATGTGTATATTGTGGAAGACAAGGTTTATGAGTTTGGGAAGTTGAAGGGGTTGAGGAAGCATTAACTTTTGTACAGCTTCCCCAGCAAATCGCTCTTTGTAATCAATCCTATTAATCTACCTTCTTCAGAAACCAGAACCATTGGGTAGTGCTTTAGCAGGCTTGAGACCAGCTGAATTGAGGTTGTTTTTGAGACTATTGGAGGCGCTTCCTGCATCACATCTTTGACAGTTTTACCTTTTGAGTTAATCAAAGCGTCTAAAATTGTAGACTCAGACACAAAACCAATTAGTTTGCCGTCATCAATCACGGGAAGTTGGGAAATCCCAAATTTTTTCATCTTTCCTATTGCCTCTTTTATTGGTGCGCATGAATCTATGCTTATTATCCTTATTGCCATCATCTGTTCTGCCTTGATTTCTTCTTTTTTTTCAAGTTCAGTGAGGGCAGCAAATATCTTCTTGGCCTTTGTGTAGGTGGGGTCAATTCTTCCGGACTCTATCTTAGCGATAAGGGACTGGGACACATCTGCCCTGTTTGCAAGCTCTGCCTGTGTCAATCCCAGCTTTTTCCTTATCTTCTTGACTTCTTCTAATTCGTATGTCATTTTTTAATTTCCAAGATTAAAATTTCTTCAGATTATTCGCTATCAGGCAAAAATTTCCGCCTTAATAGCGGAAATTTTTGCTTATATTTATTCCTTTTGGAATATTTCTGGCACAAAAGTTTTTATAATTCCACATGATTTATCATTGTAATGGTTAATTCTGATTATAAAAGGTGGTAAAATGGCGCACATAACATATGTTACTAGCGAGAGCGTTACGGAAGGGCACCCTGACAAGATTTGCGACCAGATAAGCGACTCTATTCTTGACAATTTATACGTTCAGGATCCATATTCAAGGGTTGCTGTTGAATGCTTGACTACAACAGGGCTGATAGTTGTTGCCGGAGAAATCACAACACGCGGCTATGCAGATGTGCAGGGCATTGCAAGAAGGACATTAAGGGAAATAGGCTATACAAATCCCCAGTTTGGAATTGACTGCGAGGATGCCGGCGTTTTAGTAAGCATACACGGACAAAGCCAGGATATTGCCCAGGGTGTTGATGAAAAAAGCGGCAAAGAGCAGGGCGCAGGCGACCAGGGAATGATGTATGGATATGCATGCACAGAAACTCCTGAGATGATGCCGTTGCCTATTATATTGGCGCACAGGCTGACAATGAAGCTGGCTGAAGCACGGAAAAAAGGACTCATACCTGATCTTGGGCCTGATGGAAAGTCGCAAGTTAGTGTTGAATACCACGATGGAATTCCAAAAAGGCTAGGTGCAGTCGTCATTGCCCAGCAGCATTTGGAGAAGATAAGTGAGGAAGAGTTGAGGGAAGAGATAAAGGAAAAAATAATCTATCCTGTATGTGGCAAATGGATTGATGAAAACACTAAAATATACATTAATGCCACCGGAAAATTTGTGATAGGCGGACCCGAAGGCGATTCAGGAGTTACGGGAAGAAAGATTATTGCAGACACTTATGGCGGAGTTGGAAGGCATGGCGGAGGAGCATTCTCAGGCAAAGACCCGACTAAAGTGGACAGAAGCGGGGCTTATGCAGCAAGATATGTCGCAAAAAATGTAGTTGCAGCAGGCTTGGCGGATAAATGTGAAGTCCAGCTGTCATACGCAATCGGAGTTGCGCAGCCAACATCAATCAATGTTGACACTTTTGGAACCAACAAGATTCCAGAGGAGAAAATTGCTGAGCTTGTCAAAAAACACTTTAAGCTTACACCAAAATGGATTATCGACCATCTGGACCTAAGAAGGCCCATTTACAGGAAGACAGCGGCATACGGGCATTTTGGAAGAAGCGATCCTGATTTCACGTGGGAAAAGACTGATATGGCTGATACCCTAAAAATAGAAGCGGGATTGATGAAACCTTTGCGAGCTGAAGCAAAAATTATAGGCTGAAAATTTTGGTGTTTTTTATTTTAATTCTTGATATTTATTTCTTTTTAATTACTTTATGCATTAAATATATTAAGCAGCTTTAGTTTAATGTGAAATTGGGCTTAAAATGATTTACATCGAGCTTATTATTGCTGTTTTGCTCGGTGTGCTGTCCGGGGTGATTACGGGCCTGACACCAGGTTTACACATAAACCTTGTCGCTTTGATTCTTTTTAGTTTATCACCAATATTATTGGGCTACACAAATGTCCTTGCAGTTGCTTCTTTTATAATTGCGATGTCAATAACGCATACTTTCACTGATTTTATAAGTGCAACTTATCTTGGCGCCCCTGCTGATGACACTGCTTTGGCTGTTCTGCCGGCTCACAGAATGCTGCTCCAAGGCATGGGGCATGAAGCTGTAAAATTGACCGTAATCGGAAGTTTATTATGCTTAATTTTAACAATTATGCTATCGCCATTATTAATAATTACAGTCCCCCTTATTTTTTCTTATTTAAAAGATTATATCGGGTGGATTTTATTTGCAGTTGTTGTTTTTATGATTTTAAGGGAAGAGAATATGAATAAAAGATTTTGGGCTTTTGTGGTTGTTGCTTTATCTGGAATCCTTGGGCTGATAGTTTTTAACATACCCAATCTTAAAGATCCATTATTGCCAATGCTGTCGGGTTTGTTTGGGGTTAGTGTGCTGCTTTTAAGCTTAACGCAAAAAACCGTTTTGCCTATTCAAAGAACAACCGAAATGATAAAAATTAAAACTAAAAATATGTTTAAAGCATTAGGTTCAGGAATTTTCTCAGGTTCTATTGTCTCAATATTTCCTGGACTTGGGCCTGCCCAGGCTGCAGTAGTCGCCAGCCAGCTTGTTGGAAAAATTGACGCTTTTAGCTATCTCATACTTGTTGGCGGAATCAACACGGTCTCGATGATTATATCGCTGGTAACGTTGTTCACCATTGAAAAAGCCAGAAACGGCTCGATTATTGTTGTGCAGCAATTGATTGGAATCATAGACACCAGCACGCTTATCATGTTTTTTGCCGTTGTTTTGGCGTCTGGCGGCATTGCAACATTTTTAACATTGCATGCCAGCAAAGTTTTTTCATCGGCAATTAATAACATCAATTATCAGGTTTTGATGATTTTTATCATTCTTTTTATTGGAGCAATCGTGCTTTATTTTTCCGGCCTTGTTGGCTTTTTGATTTTGATAATTGCAACATTCATCGGATTAATACCAAATATTGCAGAAGTAAGCAGAAGCAGCTCAATGGCTTGCTTATTGGTGCCGATAATTTTGGTGAATGTTTTGTGAGTTTTTACTTATTTTTAAGCATCCGGAAAAATTGGCAAAACAACAACATTTTTAAAATAGGAAATATTCCAAATCGGAATGGAAGGCGTCATTGTGAATTTTAGGGGAAGCAGAAGAGTAAAAAAAGGCAACCACATGATTGTAGAAATTAAAGGGATACAAAGCAGGGATGAAGCATCAAAGCTTGTAGGCAGAGCTGTTGCATGGAAGACTTCTTCAGGAAAAACCATAAGCGGAAAAATTGCCTCGGCACATGGCAACAGCGGCGCCTTAAGGATTGTTTTTGAAAAAGGCATGCCTGGGCAGAGCATAGGCACTAGGATTTCCATTGGGTAAGCCCGCTCATTCTTTCTAGATAATGGTTTAATAGCATGACCGATGCATCAACGAACCTTCTTTCCTTCCCTAGTTCTTTTGCAGATTCTGCCTTAAGGTCATCTCTTGACGCTTCTGCAACCGCTTTTGAGTAATGCATCGCATTGTCTATCCAAAGAACATCACCAAAAAGCGCCCTAACCGCTTCTTTTGTGCTTATCTTTTTTAGACCTTCATTCAGCGCAGTTAGCACCAAAAGAACATTGTAAACAGGTTGATTTGAAAAATCCGGTACAAAAATTTCACCTGTTGCATTATCAATTATTCTAATTCCCGCACGCTCCAAATTTGTCTTTATTTCTGAATACTCTGCAAATTTCCTTAAGTCCCATCTGGAAAGAGCATATTCAAGCGGAATTCTAAGACGGCTTACATATTCTTGTACAACAGTGCCCGCGTTTCTGTCTTCCCCAACATTAAAGACAGGGAATCTTCCGTCTCCAAGTTTTTTAACATGCTCGGTTACATACAGACTCTGCGGCAGCTCACCGGATAAAACAATCTCATCAATATATTGTGGCACTTTAAAGCCATGCTGCCTTAATTCTTTAGCTGCCTTTTCTCGTGAAGCTGAGCTGTAGAAGGTTATTCTTCCATCAACAGTTGCAGCTAGCTGGAATTCAATTCCGAACCTGTTTACAAACTTGCTTACTATTGGCTTTTTGTTTCTTGCTGTGGGATGCAGCAGTTGTTCGCCTTCATTCGCAACAATCAAGCTTAAAGCTCCGCTTACGCCTCTGACTAAGAAATTCGCAAGGTGCTGGGTTTCTTTTCTTAAACTGCCATCCGGATTATAGAGTGTTTCCCTAACATATGATGGACTTAAGTCATATCCCGAATTTGCCATAGCTAAAGGATAGGCAGTGATGTTTTTAAATGTTTAGATTTTTAACTACCATTAAGTTACATTCAAATAGAATATGTCAAAATTTTGTTGTTTATCATTACAGAATAGACAGATGACTCGAATACACTTGAATAAAAAACCTATTCCCTAAACTTGTAAATATAGGAATTTTTCCCTTGCCCCTGCTTATTGGGGTATTTGAAGCTTACAGCAGAGCTGTCCCTTAATTTTTTAAGGCAAGTTGTCACAGAGCCGAGAGAGGCGTGCAGCCTGTTGGCTATCTCTTTTGATGTGAACCACTTGTTTTTGTGTCTCCTCAGAAAAGTATAAACCTCTTGCTGTCCCATTTAATTGAGTATGCATAACTATTATTTAAGCCTTGTTCATTAAAGGGTTCTGTAGAAAATAATATTAACCCAGACAGCCATTAGGCTGTAAGGGGGTGGGGAGCACACCCCGCCATGATGTTATTGATGCGAAAAAGCTAATGACCGACAAAAGAATTTATCTAGGTGACAAAGGCTACAATAGCGGAAAGAAAATGGGAAAGTTTTATGACGAGAAAGTTTACAGAATGAGAAATTCAATAGAATCTGTCTTTGGAAGCCTCAAAAGACGGTTCGGCTCATCAGTAATGAGCCGCACCTTTAAAATGCAAAGAGCAGAAATATTATCAAGAATCGCGATTTATAATTTAAATTCTTTTTTTATGTGGCTTATTTTCTACAGAACCTAGGCGTTAGTTTTTAGTCAGCACAATCACTTCCCCTTCATCGTCTATCAAGATGGAATGCTCTGCCTGAGCAACAATTCCTTTGCTCACTTCAACCAAAGGCGGAAACTGGTGTGATATTCCAAGCTGTGTTAATTCCCTTAATGCGAAATTTGCTTTTGCTCCGAATTTTTTGGTGAGCCATCTTTTTGCAAATGGAAGTCCGTCATATCTTTTAATTTCTTTCAAAACCTCCCTTGTAATGGGGCTTCTTGCAGGCTTTTTATGCTCGAGCATGAATACCGTTGGCAATCCCTGCTCATGCACAACCCCATTGCCTGTTGTTGAAAATGGCTCAACTGCAAAAGCCATTCCTTTCTTCAAAATTGCTTTATCTCCATTGTCAATATTCGGAATTGTTGGCTTGGTGTGTATATTGTACAAATCCAAGCCATGTCCAGATAAATTTCTGACAGGAGCGTAGCCATAACTGGATATTATGTCATTTATCACTTTACCAATTTGCCTTAACTCAGTGCCAACATTAGTAATTTTTAGAGCTTCTTCTAAGGCTTTTTGAGCTGCTTTAACCAAGTCATTGTATTTTCCAGACAAATCAACTGTGTAAGCAGTGTCTCCGATTGCGCCATCAACATGAACGCCCAAATCAAGGCTTACAACCTGCTCGTCAAAAACAGTTTTATCATCCTCTTCTACGCAGAAATGCGCTGCAATCTCGTTGCAGGAAATCTGAACAGGAAAAGCGGGCTTTCCATCCAACTCAAAAATTTTTTTCTCAATTAATTCTGTTGTTTCTAATAATGAATTGCCTTTCTTAATCAATGACTTGCCGTATTCAAGAACCTCTGCCGAAATTCTGCCTGCCTTGATGTAATTCTGCTTGGTTTGCTCTTCCATTCAGAAAAGATTAAAGAAAGTTTATTTAAAGGTTTTGGGCTATTAGGCTATTACGCGTACATTCTGTCTGGGAAATTTCTCGCTAAATCGCGAGATTCTAAACTTACATTTGCTCTGTCAATTATCACTCTTCTGAACATCCATGCTATTCTGTCCATCTCTCCTTCCCTCATGCCCTGGATAGTCACTTCAGGAGTTCCCATTCTTATCCCACTTGTCTTGAACACTGAGGTATCATAAGGCAAAGCATTTGAATTTGCAAAAATTCCGTTTCTATCAAGCCAAGTTTCCACTTCTTTAGAATATGTGCCAGTAAGCCTTCTCACATTAAGTGCCACTTGATGGCTTCTGGTATATCCAAATTCTTTTGCATCGGGTGTTAGTCCATATTTATCAAGTGCTTCAGCCAAGGCTTGTGCATTTCTTATCGTTTGTGAAGCATACTCGGGCCCATGCTGTTTATATTCTCTTAATGTGACAATTAAAGCAGGTATTCTGTGCAAATGGTGGCTGCTAGTTGTACCAGGCATTATTCCTTTGTCTATAGCTACTATCAATGGATCATCTGGTGGTAAGTTAGAATAAATAATCCCTCCTTGAGGACCTGCTAGTGTTTTGTGTGTGCTTCCTCCCACAACTTCAGCCCCTTCTTTAAGAGGTTGTTGAAATTGTCCACCAACAATAAGTCCCAAAACATGAGCACCATCATAATAAATTCTAGTTCCAGTTTGTTGGCAAATTTCTGTAATCGCGCCAATATCTTCTGGAAACAAAAACAAACTTTTTCCCAAGACAATTAATTTTGGCTTGTAGCGCTCAATTAATTTTGCTGTTGCCACGCCATCCATATGATAACCATCTTCTGTGACCGGTATCGGTATTAAATGCTCTTTTAGTTCCCTGCCTCGTACCGTAACCCTCTTGCCCAAAGAGCCGACATCAGCATGGCTTATGTGGCCTCCTTTATAGATTGTATTAGCCATTACAAAATCTCCGCCTTGTAAATAATTGAGAAACACTGCCATATTCACGTTGTTGCCGCTAATTGGCCTTATATCAACCCATTTGGCACCCATTAAATCCTTGGCTTCCGCTATTGCTATGGTTTCCAACGCATCACTTGCTTGTGTCCCTGGGTAATATCTTTTGCCAACGTGTCCTTCTGCATATCTTCCATCAAGTCCTGCAAGTTCGCCAAGCCACGACATCAATTTGGCTTTTGGGCTCTTCCTATTTTCGCTTGGGATAAGATTAATACCTCTTTTTATTCTCTGCTCCCTGGCAGACCATAGAATTCCTTGTATATCTGAAGTATCTACACCAATACCTGTAGAATTAACAACAAGCATCCTAATTGCTTGTTCCATCAAAACATCCAAATCGCCTTGAGTTGCTGGCATTACATCACATGCAAAAAGTTTTGATATAAAAATGTTTTGTCGATACTTAAAAATTTTCACTACTAAAATTTGAAACAAAATTAAATCTTATTCTTTTGCTGACCCAATTATGGCGCGATTATTTGCCGTGCATCTTTGCGCAGTGCGAGCAGCAAAAAGTCATGGTTTTTCCGTTTATTTTTTCCTTGTAGCCTCCGGAATAAACCTTACAGCCGCATGGGCATGTTGCAATCCTCGGTTCTATAGAGATATGAATCAGGTCTCCAAATTTGTCGAACATTTCGTTTGTGAATTTTTTCCCCTCAGCAGTCAGATGATAAACTTTCTTTTCCCTTTTGCCGATGTTGTCGTGCTTTATCAGCTTGTTTTTTCTCAGCAGCTCAAGAAAAGGATAAACATGGCTTGCGCTGATTTTCTTGCGGAATTTCTCTTCAAGATCCTTGATTAGGTCATAGCCATGCTTTGGGCCATTGGCAATAAGGCATAATGTATAAAATTTCAGCATATTTGTTATTTTTATATCAGCCATAACCAGCTTGAGAATCATTGGCTATAAATACTTTTCCTTTTTTGATATATCCTTTTTTGATATAAATCGAAAAGTTTAAATATTAGCCCTGATATATCAAAAGCAGATATATTTTATCGCAGCCTCAGCTGCAAAATACCAATAAGAAAGCATAAATAACTAATTTAGAAAGTTATGAAAGACAAGAAGCAAAAGGTGCGAGCATGGATAAAAGTAATATGATTGTCTATACTATTTTAGGAGTCGCATTAATAATCGCAGTTTACACTTTGCTCACTTTTGTGAAAAGTGGTGATGAACCAGCTTTAGGCTCAGATTATTTTTCAAACAAATTCAAATCTATAACAACCGGAGGCACCGAAAACGGAGATATTTCAGTTGAATTAACACCCAAAGGCGTGAATAACGGCATTCTGGAAGTTGCTATTTCTATCAATACCCACTCTGCCGAACTGAGCCAATTTGATTTAAAGCAAATAGCCACGCTTGAGTACAATGGCAAATCAATTAAGCCATCGTCAGCGCCGCAGTTAAGCGGCCATCATGCTTCTGGAGACTTGCTGTTTAAAGTGAATGATGACATTGAGAAATTTGTAATAACTATTATCGGCATGCCCAAGACTGAAAAAAGAGTGTTCGAATGGAGGTAAATTTAAAATGGCAAAAGACCCAATATGCGGAATGGAAGTTGATGAGAAAAAAGCCAAGTTCAGCACTGTCAAAAATGGGAAAAAATATTATTTCTGCAGCAAGGATTGCTCTGACAAATTCACAAAAGGCAGCCAAAAAGCAGAAGAGCATAATGGAGCCGGACATAAATCCAGCATCAAAAAAACATCAATCTCAATTTCTGGAATGCACTGCGCCTCATGCGCGATAACAATTGAAAGGGCGCTCAAGAAAACAAAAGGAGTGGCTAAAGCAAGCGTTAATTTTGCCTCTGAAAAAGCAAGCGTGGAATTCAATGAAAATGAAGTTGATGAAGACGCAATAAATCAAGCAGTTGTTAAATCAGGGTATAAAGTTCTTGATGCCCAAAAAAATGAAAAAAACATTGGCGAAGCAAGGCTTAAAGTCATTGGGATGGATAATCCTCATTGCGTAGGAACAGTCTCAAATGCCTTAAACCTTATCAAAGGCATACTCTCAAAAGAGCTTCTGGTAAATGAGCGCGCTTTCATCAAATATGACCCAAATCAGACCAATGTTGAGGAAATCAAGAAAGTCATAAAACAAGCTGGTTACGAGCCGGTTGAACAGACAGCATCAAGCGTTGACAGGGAGAAAGAAGCAAGGCAAAGGGAAATCAAAAGACTCAAGTGGGAAGTTATTGCGGGGTTTATTATCAGCATTCCGATATTTATTCTTTCATTTCCCGAGTGGTTCAAGATAGTGATGCCTTATCATAATTATTTTCTTCTTGCGTTAGCAACGCCAGTACAGCTCATTCTGGGGTACAGATTTTATGCTGGGACTTGGGTTGCATTGAGAAATAAAACTGCTAATATGGATACTTTGATTGCTGTAGGAACATCTGCCGCTTACATCTACAGCGCGCTTGTGACTTTTTTGCCGTCATATTTTGACGGGAAGCTTTACTTTGACACATCTTCAGTAATTATAACCTTCATTTTGCTTGGAAAATATTTTGAGGCTTTGACAAAAGGAAAAGCTTCAGAAGCGATAAGAAAGCTGATTGGTCTTCAGGCAAGGACAGCAATTGTCGTTAGAGGCGGAAAAGAGCAGGAAATTCCTATAGAAGAATTGCAGATTGATGACATATTTATAGTTAAGCCCGGGCAAAAAATTGCAACTGACGGCATTGTCGCTTCTGGATATTCCCATGTTGACGAATCAATGATTACCGGAGAGAGCATGCCGGTATCGAAAAAAGAAAAAGACAAAGTGATTGGAGCAACAATCAATAAAAGCGGAATGCTGAAGGTTAAGGCAACCAAAGTTGGAAGCGACACAATGCTTGCCCAAATTATAAAATTAGTCGAAGATGCCCAAGGCTCAAAAGCGCCTATTCAAAGGCTGGCTGACAAGGTTTCTTCAATCTTTGTTCCGGTTGTGGTTCTGATTGCAATATTGTCATTTCTTTTCTGGTATTTGATTGCTCCAAGTTTCATGGCAATAAATGCGCCTTTCCTGTTTTCTTTTACGATTTTTGTAGCTGTCCTCATAATTGCATGTCCCTGCGCACTTGGACTAGCAACGCCAACTGCAATAATGGTAGGCACCGGCAAAGGAGCAGAGAATGGAATTTTGATTAAGAATGCAGAGGCGCTTGAAACTGCGCATAAATTGACAACTGTTGTGTTCGACAAAACAGGCACGCTGACAAAAGGAAAGCCGGAAGTTGCAGATATTGTTGCTTTGGATAAAAAATACGCTGAAAATGATGTTTTGAAATTCGCTGCAATTGCTGAAAAAGGCTCCCAGCATCCTCTTGCTGATGCGATTGTGAACAGCGCAAAAAACAGAAAGATTGTAATAAATGAACCTGACAAATTTGAAGCAATACATGGCAAAGGCGCTGTTGCAAAGTACAAGAATCATGAAATTTTGATTGGGAACGATAAGCTCATGCAGCAGCACAGGATAAAAATTTCTGATGATGTGGACAGTAAAATAAGCAGGCTTGAAGAGCAGGGGAAAACAACAGTAATTTTGGGCTTGAACAAATCAATTATAGGCCTGATTGCGATTGCCGATACCTTAAAGGAGAATTCAAAAGAAGCTGTTGATGAGCTTCACAAGCTGGGAAAAGAAGTTGTAATGATCACCGGCGACAATGAAAGGACTGCAAAAGCAATTGCCTCGCAAGTTGGAATTGACAAGGTAGTTGCAGGGGTTCTTCCGCAGGATAAGGAAAGCGAAATAAAAAAGCTTCAGAAAAATGGCAAAGTAGTTGCAATGGTTGGCGATGGAATCAATGACGCTCCTGCTTTAGCTGCTTCTGATGTTGGGATTGCGATTGGCGCAGGCACAGACATTGCAATTGAAGCATGTTCAATTATTTTAATCAAGAATGATTTGAGGGATGCTGTAACGGCAATTAAATTAAGCTCGTATACTATCAAAAAAATAAAGCAGAATTTGTTCTGGGCGTTTTTTTACAATGTTGCAGGCATTCCAATTGCAGCCGGCATACTATACCCTTTTGTCGGATTTTTATTGAACCCCATAATTGCAGGAGCAGCTATGGCGTTCTCGTCAGTTAGTGTTGTGAGCAACAGCTTGCTGATGAGAACTTGGAGAGCATGACTATATTTTGACAAACAGGAAGGAGGTAATAAAAATGGAAAAATTAAATTCGCATGCAGTTGCTTTGTCGCTTGGATTAACAACTACTGTGCTTTATCTGATTTGTTTAGTATTGACGGCAATTACGCCACTGCCTGTGCTTGTAGTTGTAGTAAACTCATTTCAGCATAGCCTTGATTTGTCAAGCGTAATGAGCAAAAGCACAACTTTGGCAAGCATTGCTATAGGCATTGTGGGTTGGTTTATAACAGCAGCATTCATTGGCTACATATTTACATTTTTGTATAACAAGCTTGGGCAGAAATTCAGCTCATGATGATAAGACCAGAGAAACTTGCGAAAATATACTGCGTATTTCCAAAAGATATGCTTGAAACTGTCACAAATACATTGCAGGATATAAGCGCAGTCCACTTATACGACATTAAAGGAGAACATCTATCTCTAAAGCCGGTCTCTGGAAACAACAAGGATGAAATAATCAAAATGTCAGAAAATGTAAAGAAGCTCAGAAATGAACTCGAATCAAAGGCTCGAAGAAAAGGGCTTGAATGGCTTTTCGGACCAAGATATATTCCGCTAGAAAGAAGGGACATGAAAATTGAAGAGATTGAAGATGAAACTGAGAAGCTGTTAAAAGAAATTAAGAATAAATATGGAGAAATAAATGCAAAAAACGCAAAAGAAATAAAAAAGATTTATTATCCAAGATTGCTTTCTATAAATGAACATCTTAATAACATTAACGAAAGGATTAAGGCATTGGAAAAATTTGGCTCAACAGAATACACAATTTGTTTCGCAGGCTTCGCAGCAAAAGAGGACGTTTCAAAAATTTTGAACGCTATAGACGCAGCAACAAACGGAAAGTCTGCATTTGAAATAAAAGATGCTGTTTCTGAGGACAATCCTCCCACAAAGCTGTCGAATCCAAAACTTGTAAAGCCGTTTGAAATTCTGACTGAAAATTACGGCATGCCATCTTATGACGGAATAGACCCAACTTTTATTCTTGCAGTCAGCTTTACTCTTATTTTCGGCTTGATGTTTCCTGATGTTGGCTATGGAATAATGCTTAGCGCATTGGGTTTGCTTGTTTATTTCATAACAAGAAAAACAACAAAATTCATCAGGAACGTGAATATAATCCTTATGTACGCTGGGTTATCATCCGCTTTTTTTGGATTTTTATTAGGGGAATTTTTTGGAGGCTTGATTCCGATAAACCCAATCCTCTATGACCCTGCAAAGGACATACTGGCGATTTTGTTTTTTTCTGTAGTTATCGGGATTTTGCACATATCGATTGGGCTATTATCTGGCATAATTGTTAAAAAACACAGATTGCACAGCATTGGATTGTTAATCTCTTTGTGGTCGATTGTTTTTCTTGTATACACAAAAAATTATAGTTTCTTGTTTTTGTTTGCTGCATCATTCGCAATGCTTATTTACATTAAGGGATTCCTGATAATTGAAGAAGTTATGGCTTTATTTTCGCATGTTTTATCCTATCTAAGAGTCGGAATTTTAATATTGTTAAGCGTTATAATGTCAAAACTGCTCTTAGAAGCGTACTTGGGGCTTCCCAAAAACTTCGTGGGAATAACGTCAGGCATATTATTGATAATAGTTGGAATTTTGCTTTCATTTGCTATTGGCGTTATATCAGTTTTCGTTCAATCTTTACGTTTGCACTGGCTTGAATTTTTCAGCAGCTATGAGTTTGGCGGAAGAAAGTTTAAGCCATTTAGGTATAAAAAGGAATATTTATATTCATTATAAAATTACTAATCACAATGGCAATTAGAAAGATATTAGTAGCAACTGACGGCTCAGTTTTTTCAAGACGAGCAGCAAGCTTCGCAATCGAAATAGCAAAAGCTGTAAACGCTGAGATAATTGCATTGCATGTAATCGAGGTAAAACGGCCAAAAATGCTTGAAGCAGGCAGCATAGAAAAGACAAAAGCCAAGCAGGCGGAACTCTGCTTTAAGGATTTTGAGGCAGAAGCCAAGAATGCAGAAGTGCAATTCAAGACAAAAATGCTTGTTTCAAGAAGCACGCCTCAAACTATTATAGATGAAGTTGAAGTCCAGAATCCCGATATTCTTGCAATGGGTTCACATGGATTAACAGGATTAAAAAAGCTTTTGCTTGGAAGCGTTTCAACAGAAGTGCTTAAGAAATCAACAGTTCCGGTTTTAATAGTCAAATAAAGAGACGGAACGTTTCAGAAAAGTAATTATCCATTCAATCCAAAAGATGTCGTAAAATCAACAATCATCTGGTATTTATTGAGGTAATCAAATCCTTTTTGTGTCAAAGAATAGGTTTTTCCTGACTTGGATGTACTTTCGACGATAAATCCCTTTATAATTAGATTATTTATGTACTCTGTGAACATCTGGTTTGATAGGTTGGACTTATACAGAACATTGGTTGGCTTAATCCTGCCGTTCTTTTCCTTTATTGCATTCAGTATGTCATGGATTATCTGCAATCTGTCTCTCTTTTTGCTCATTTTCTCTTGATTATGGTCAAAAGGTTTATAAAAATCAATGAATAAGCCACAAGCTCAAGAAAGTGCCCTGCAACATAGTAAGCTCCGTGGTTAATTGAGAAAATAAAATGGATTTTTCCAAACAGCAAAAACAAGAATGCGATTAGCACAATTAGCGAATTCACTCTTCTGCTTTGAAGGTAATTTCTCAGATAATAAAACGAGGTATAAATCAAAAGAATTGAAGATAGTGTGTAAAATAAGTATAAGGGGTTTGAGCTAACTAATATTACCCCCAGTGATATCACAAGAAACAAAAGATATGCCCCAATACTCTTAATTTTCAAAGCCATGTAGGCAAGCGTAACAAGCCCTGCAATGAACAGAATGATGTGAGTATAGATTCCAAGGCTGCCTAAAGCATGCATTGACTTCATTGACTGCATGTTGCAACCTTCTGCCATTGAGTAGCTTGATGCAAAATTTAGTATAGATTGTATTAGATACGCGGCCGAGATAAATAGAAATGAAATTCCAAATAACTTTGACTGCCCTTGGCCTGACAACTGGTAAATTCTTAGAGCATATACCCCAACCATTAAAGTCACTATAAAAAACAGAAGCTCAAGAAAGATATTGTATCCCAAAAACCAGTGTGGTACTACAGCATAATCCATATTCATTGTCTTATTTTTCCCTTTTTAAACTTTCCGAAGGTTAACTCCTGATTATTCTTTAATAAGCTATATATAAGCGGCGTGTTATATCCTTCATCACGGAGGCGATTAACATGAATAAAAAGGTAAAGAAAATCACAAATAAGCTTGTGTTTGCAGTTGCATTGGTAGCACTGATTTCGATAGTTGTGATTGCATATGCGCAGGGAGAAAGCCAGAGCCGCATGTCAGGCAATATGATGGACATGATGGGCGGCAATGGAATGGGCAAGATGCATGAGCAGATGACAAAAGGGCTTGACATCGAAAGCAAGGAGCAGATGGATGAGATGCATGAGCAGTGCGAAAAGTTGCATAAGGAAAATGATACGATGCAGTAAAATGGAAAAGGAAGCCTATGGATGGATTTTGGTTGGAGTAATCTTGCTTCTGCTTACAAGCGGAATGCTTATGGGAGTTGGTCACATGGGAATTGGAGGGCTATTGATGGTGATATTTTGGATTGCCGTGATTTGGCTGATGTTTAGTCTTATAGATGATAAAAAGGAGAAATATCA
This sequence comes from Candidatus Woesearchaeota archaeon, assembly GCA_016192985.1. Taxonomy (GTDB): domain Archaea; phylum Nanobdellota; class Nanobdellia; order Woesearchaeales; family GW2011-AR4. Next base: position 22,190 of record JACPTC010000034.1, read on the forward strand.
AAAAATATCAAAAATGGAATTTGATAAAATAAAAAAAGAAATAGTTGACGGGTGAAAATATGCATGAGCACGAGGAAAAACAGGGTTTTGTTAAGAAGATAAAGAATAATCATTATCTAATGATTCTGGTTTGCATCGTGCCCATTGCTTTACTGCTTGGCGGAAGCTATTTTTTTGGATGGAAGAATAACTCCCTGCTTATATTTGCGATGCTTGCAGCATGCATGGTAAGCCATATTTTCATGATGAAAAATCACAATCATTGATTCATCTTAAGGAGGTGACCGATGGATAAGAAAAACAAAAGGGTGCTGCTAAAAATTTAATTTAATTTTTTTATTTTTTAGAGTTGTTAATGGGGTGTGATTATGTACCAATGCAGGAGGGAAATTAAGCTAAGCTGTGATGATGCCACCGCAAAAGCAAGAGAGGAGCTTGCAAAAGAAGACTTCAGGGAAACTGCCATAGGTGCAGGAATATTAATTTTTGTCTTTGTCCTTTTATTGCTGACAATCCAATCGGCAACCGGGCATAGGTCATGGGTATTTTCATCAGTCTTGTCGCTGATTATTCTTGGATTGTTTTTTTCATTCACCATAAAACAGGCGGAAAAAGGTGAAAGAATCGTGCATAAAGACAATCCAAGCCGATAAGGGCGAGATGACTGTCAATCTATGCAGGATCATAGGAGAATGCAAAAACAAGGATTGCCAATGCAATAAGAAAAGCGAGGAATAAAAATGGAAGAAAATTCATTTAGTATCGGAAAAAAATATATTTACACGGGATTGACAATATTGGTTCTATTCTTTGGATATTTTATGTATTCTCTTGGAGCTACCAAGGCAAATGTAAATACCCCCATGCAGTCTGGCAATCAGGCCGGAATGGGAAATTCAAATGATATGTCGAGCCATCACAAGCCAGCTATTGATAAATCAAGTAGATTCTATGAATCTGCCGTTGGAAAGAATGCTCCTGAATTTGAATTGCAGGATATTAACGGCAACATAGTAAAGCTAAGCGATTATAAGGGTAAGAATATAGTGTTGTTCTTTAATGAGGGTGCGATGTGCTACCCTTCTTGCTGGAACCAAGTGGCTGCCTTTGCCAAAGATGAAAGATTCAACAATGAAGGTACAGTTGCTCTTTCAATTGTGGTAGATTCACAGGCACAGTGGCAAAAGATATTCCAGAAAGTTCCGCAGATGGCAGGCACAAACATGCTATTTGATATCAGCAAGAAAACATCAATTGATTATGATGTGCTTTTCACTCAATCTTCGATGCACAAGGGCTCATATCCGGGTCACACCTACTTTATAATTGGCAAGGATGGAGTCATAAGGTACACATTTGATGACTCACGGATGGCTATAAACAATGAGCAGATTGCATCCGAATTAGAAAAAATTAATGGTGCCTGATGGAGCCAACGCTTCTAATTGCTTCTCTTTTGACGGCATTCATAGCAGGAATTGCAGCCTTGTTTGCCCCTTGCTGCATAACAGTTTTATTGCCAACGTACCTTGGCTCGATTTTCAGGCAGAAAAAGAAAGTTATTGCAATGACATTTGTATTTTTCCTAGGATTGCTTGCCGTGTTTATGCCACTTGGCCTTGGATTTGCAAGCCTTGGAACTTTGTTTAGCGAATATCATGATTTGATTTTTATTTTGGGAGGTATTTTTTTGCTTCTCTTAGGAGCATCAATATTATTGGGATTTCATTTTTCATTTTCATTTACAAAGCATCCAAAGTCAAAAATAACTGGTCCAGTATCAGTTTTTACTTTGGGAATATTTTCAGCAATTGCAACACTTTGCTGTGCTCCGGTGTTGGCAGGTGTTTTAGCACTATCAATACTTCCAGGCTCATTGTTCTGGGGAGGGTTGTATTCATTCTTATACGTTGCAGGAATGATAGCACCACTCTTTGTCGTAGCGTTCTTCATGGACAAGTATGATTTGACATCAAAGTTTGAAAAATTAAGCCAGTCTGTCTCTTACAAAGTATTTGGAAGGGAGATAAATGTGAGTTCGGCAGAGCTTATATCAGGAATAATGTTTTTGGGGCTTGGAATTTTGATAATATATCTTGCAAAGGCAGGAAAGCTTGCGATGGGGAATAATACAATGCAGACTTCAATAAATATTTTCATGAGCAATCTAACAACATCTATTAAGGCATATGGACGTTCTTTGAATTAAATGTACAAAAATGTCCGAAAAGTTCACACATTAAAAAGCTAAATAACAACTTTTTTCGTATAAAAGAGTTAATTTCTTTATTTTTTCTTTCAATCGAGTTATTTAACCGCTTTTTACCGATTTAAAGCCCGAATAATGCTTAACTTCCTTATATTAAGTTTTTTCTGGAAGAGTGTTTATTGATTCAAATGTACAAAAATAACGAAGGAGTACAATAAAAAGTAAAGGTTACTTTGTATAAGTAACTGTTACCTAAATAAAGTAACGTTGTAGATTATATACAACTTCGTTACCACCCTCGCTTCAGAGGGGGTGGTAATATGAATATAAGTCTTGCGGAAAAGGTAAGATATCCTTTTTTGCCCAACCCAGTCAAAAGAGAATTGCTGGAAGAGTTTTTTACAATTACAAAAGAAGACGGGCAATTTCTAAGGAAAATCAAGCAAAAGAAAAATCTGCTTGCGCTTGCTCTGCTTCTGAAAGTGCATTCTTATCTTCATTACTTTCCATTTAAAATAAGCAACTTGCCAAATCCCATAATTGATTATGTTGCAAAGCAACTAAAAAGAAATCCCAAAGACCTTGAATCTTATGATGATCTGCGTTCTGTAAAGCAATATCATTCTAAAATAATCAGAAAATATCTGAGATTTTGCGCTTTTGAAGACAAAGCAGAAACTGTCAATACACGGATTTATGAGCACGCCAGCAAGACGGATGTTCATATTGACATAGTAAAGGAATCGATTAGAAGAATTATAGTAGAAAAGATAGAATTGCCTTCTTTAAGCGTCATAGAAAAACTTGCCTCATCTGCTGTGGTCAAAGCAAACAAAAATTTGTGTGATAGAATAGAGCAATCTCTAACAGCAGAACAAAAGCTAATGATTGAAAGCCTGATAAAAGAAACGGGAGGATCAAAGGCATCAGAATTAAGGTTGCTAAAAATAATTCCCGGAAAGGCTAATATCAATACACTGCATGACCAAATAAAGCTTCTTAAAAAGTTGAAAGCGTTCAACATTACAAAAAGCCTGATGCGGACAATTCCAGTAAATAAAAGAAGCTATTTTGCAGAACAGGGAACAGAGTACAATATTCGCGATTTAAGAAACTTTAACGTTGAGAGAAGGCATGCGATATTATCATGCTTTGTCTACAGGAATTACACAAAAACAATTGATAACATTCTGTCAATTTTGATAAAAATTGTAAGAGGAATGCACAACAGATCAATAGAAAAGTTTGAAACTATCTGGCTCAGAAAAATAGCAAAATCCGCTTCAAATTTCAGAATATTGGAAGACTTAACCGGGATAATTCTTGAATATATTGACGAAGATGGAAAAATACTCAAAAAGAAATTAGTGGATTACAAGTCAGTTGAAGAGTACACACAAATCAATTTGGAAGCGAAAAGGATTTCTGGCGCTGAAACTGACCACTATGCTTTGCTGATAAACTACTATGGATATTTAAGAAGGTTCAGCAAAATCATACTCAACACTTTGGAATTCAATTCCAATATTAAGAACAACCGCATAATAATGCACATAGACATCCTGAAAAAGAATCTTCATAATAGCCCAAATTTTAAATTAAACCCGGACCTTGTCCATGGGAAATGGAGGAAATACATCTTTGACAAAAGCGGAAAATTTAATCCAAAATTCTTTGAACTTTATGTTATTTCTGAAATTGCAAATTCTTTGGATTCGGATGAGATATGGGTCAAGGATAGCGAAGAATACGGTTCACTCTATGATTGCCTTATGCCAAGAGAGAAATATGAGCTTAACAAGAAAAAATATTATGAAGAACTGCGATTAGACATGGATCCAGAAAAATTTGTCTTCAGGACAAGAAGCTCCCACATAACTGCATGCAATAAATTTGAGTCTAGCCTGCCAAAAAACAAGTACGCTAGAATTAAAGACGGAAAGTTAAGCATAACTCCCCTTGACAGAAAAGATGAGCCGCAATCCATAGTTGGCTTTAGGCAAGAAGTTTTCAAAAAAATTGGCTATGTGGATTTGTCAAATATTTTAATAGACGTGCAGAATTGGCTTGACTTTTGCGAATACTTCAAGCATCTTGGCGGCAAAGTAAAGAAGAATTCGAAAGCGACAATTGAAAGATTATTAGCTACTCTTCATTCTTATGGCTGCAATTTGGGACCAAGCCAGACGGAACGAAGCACCAAATTCGGCAGAAAGCAGATTATTGAAACAAAAAAGAAATACTTTACAGAAAAAAATCTTATTGGGGCAAAAAACGAAATTGTGAATCGTTACAATATGCTGGATGTAACCGATTGGTGGGGTGATGGAACCTCTTCAAGCTCCGATGGAAGAATGATAAGGTCATATGAAGACAATCTAACAGCTTCATTTAATATCAAATACAAAGCGACTGGCGCAATGGTTTACAATCTCATAAATGATAAGCAAATTGCACTGTGCTCAATTCTTATACCGTGCACTGTGTATGAAGCAGAGTACGTACTTGACACTTTTTATGACGAAGACAACCAGATAGAAACCATGCCGGAAATAATTCACGTGGACACCCACGGCCAGACAGAAGTGCTCTTTGGATTTTGCCATTTGCTGGGAATGCAATTAATGCCGAGAATAAAAAACATAGGAGATTGTGCGTTGTACAGGCCCAAAGACAACAATTACAAGAATGTTGGTGTAATTCTAAAAAATGTGACAAACTGGAAACTCATTAAGGATAATTATGACGACCTGATATGGATGATGGCATCTATGCAAGAAGGATACGCAAAACCATCTTTTCTTCTGAAAAAAATGTCTTCTTACAACAAGACAAGCACTGCCTTTATGGCTTTTAGAGAGCTTGGGTTAGTTGCAAGAACAATGTACATCATGCAATATGCAAGCAGTAAACAAATAAGAAGAATGGTTCAGGTTGGATGCAACAAGTCAGAACAGTGGAATGCATTCCAGAAGTTTATCTATTTTGCACGAAACGGCGAGATAAACACAAACGATTTTATGACTCAGAGGAAATCAATCAGCGCTTTGGAGCTGGTTTCAAATTGTGTCTGCTACTGGACAGCTTTCGTCATGGATCGGGTTATAAAGCAGATGAAAAAAGAAGGCAAAAACGTTAAATACTCCGATGTCAGTTACATAAGCCCATTGAGCACGCAGCATATCACAAGATACGGCAAGTTTGAGTTTGATTTGGAGAAGAGGAAGAAGGAATCAAAGTTAAATAATTTATAAAAAATGAACAGAAAAATGAAAGTTTATATGTTCGGTGTTATGTATTCGTTCGTATCGCCCCTTCATTATTCTTTTTCGTGTGTGTAGTTGTAATTTAATAGAATTGATTTCTGTAAGCAATATTTTATACTTCAACACTACTTATTCTGATTAATGTATCACTCTTCAAAAAAATATTTAATCTTTGTCCAATATATTTAATGACGCAGAAAGAAGCATAATATTTATAAACTTGTTGATAATGTAAATATTATGAAGAATCAAAGGTGTTATAGTTTAATTTTGTTCGTCTTATCAACATTTCTTCTCTATGTAATTTTTATTGACCAACTTGCAGAAAGAGGAGAATATGTCCATAGCAATTTACTTTTATGGTTAACCCCATTTGAACATATTGAACATGGACATCTTTTTGTCGGCTTGCTAAGTATATTTTTTTGGGTTACGTTGATTATTTTTTTGCTAAGCTATATACCATATTTTATCATAGAAAAAGTGGCATAAATCCCCATATTACTCTTTCATTTAGTCGAAAGTTTTTTCTAGTAATCGTATCATTCTTTATATTTATTTCAGTTGCTTATGCTATGTGCCCTGCTTTTGTTTCACCACCACAACGTTTTATTGCTCCCGATGATAATACCCACGCTTTATTAGTTTTTGATTTTATAACCAACATAGAACGATTAATCCTAGAGCCTGCATTTCATGGTAACGCTAAAGAATTTGGTATGGTAATGCCAATACCAAGTAAGCCAGAATTACTAGAAGCCGATGAAAAATTATTTAACGAACTGGAGGATTTGACAAACCCGTTTCAGAGAAGAGGAGGTTTTGTCACAACGCAATCTGCTTCTGCTAAGGATGTGAGCGAAGGCGTAACAATAATTGAGGTTAAGGATGTTGGTGACTTTACAGCTACAACATTAACGGCAGAAAATACCCAGTCTTTGTTGAATTGGCTAAAGGAACATAATTATGTACCTAATCCTTCAGATGAAGAGAATTATGATTATTATGTAAAAAGAGGCGGTTATTTCTTTGTTGCTTTAAAAGTTAATATGGAGAAAGCCAAAGTAGATAAGGATGGCAATCTTCATGGAAAATTAAGGCCCATTGAATTTAAATTCCAGTCTTCAGAGCCGATGTTACCAATCAGAATAATGAGAAGCGACATGGAAGATATGAGTTTTACCCTGTATACTCTTTCAGATGCTCCCTACTATATCCCTGGCTCAAAAGTATTATTCAGCAGAAGTTTATCAAAAAATGATCTTGAAAAAGCCCCCACTTTGAAAAAATATGGCGAAACAGGAGATTGGCTTGTAAGAAGCCACCTTAAATTCCAATTCTCAAAGATTCGAACTGATTTATTTTTGGAGAGAGGAGACGGAAGCTTATTAGTCAACAACCCAAACCAATTCAAAATTGTGAATCCGACACTTTTATCTGAAAATACAGGTATTTTGAAGGAGGAAGGTCCAGAACTTTATCTTGGAAATGAAAAGATGAAGAATGATTTAAAAATACTCTCTAATATAATAGAAAAAGTTAGAAATGATTCACAGAGCTCGTTAGCCGCAAATGAAAAAATTAAATCTGACTTAAAGACCTTATCAAAGGATGTCGAATTAATTGAGGATAATTTTGAGAAAGGGTTAATCAACGTAGAAGATAAATATGAGAATAGGGTTTTTCTACTAAGTATCGTAATTGGTGTTTTAATTGGGATTGTAATAGGTGTTCTTATTAATTCAAGATTTAAGATTTTTAAGAAACAAAAATAATCTTAGATACAACCTATTATCTTATTCCACATTTATTTTTAATGCAGGCAGGCTGACTACTTCCGCAATCTAATGGTCCAGAACAAACTCCGGTGCAAACAATGCCCCCGCATACTGGCGCGTATTTCCTGTTAATGGTAGAGGTAGGGTGGCAGCATTGGGCTGCTACACAATCTTCATCTTTTTCGCAAAACAAATCAGGATAATTTATTCTAGTTTCCTCCTTATCTTGTTCACTCCAACATTTTCCAATAATTTTTTCTTTATAACCCTTGTTTAATTTTATTAGTGTCTTGTCGTTCTTATTCAGCTTAAAAACATCATAGTAAATTAATGATTTACGGCAATCAGTATATTCATGTTGAATTAGTGGCAGAGTGAATAAATGAATTAAGTAATTATTACCTACCTCATAAATTGTGTAATTTACGTTGTCGATACTAGTTCTTAAGACAGGAAGTCCAGGGTCTATAATGTTATAGTATAATACAGAATCAATAACAATCTGTTCTGTTATATTATCAGAATTTATTTTTAATAATGGAAGTTCTGGATTTGGTATGTAATCATAACCAGTTTTGTCCAAAAATTCTATATCGTATAAATTACAAGACTTGTCAGTTGACCTATGTTTAGCATTATTGTTTTGTAACACATAAAATTCCTCATAAGTTTTATTGGATATACTTTGGTTCTGATTGCAATATGTTAAGTTTAAAGTTGTTGTATTCTTAATAAAATAATAAAGCTCCTTAGAAGAAAGATTGAAAAAAGTTGAATTTGGCACTAAGTAATTCAATATTTGACCTACATCGTTTTTAAAATATATTTTTATATTCTCTAAAAAAGTGCAATTTAACGAACTATCACAATATATAATTTGCTTTAATTTGTTGAAGATTGTTTTATTGATTGAGCCATTCTCTTTGAATTCATTAAAAATTAATGAAAGTTGCATCTCGCCTGCTTTTGGTGTAATATCTATGCCTTTTTCTACAAAATTATTATTTTCTTTTGCTTCAATCATTTTGTTATCTTCATCAACATAGAATAAAATCCTATAATGTCCATGTTTATTAAAAGTAAATGAAGTATTTGCCAAAATTATTATCCTATCACTGTAGTTATGGTATTCACCAGTTCTGCCATCATAATAACCATCAAATTGCATTGTATTCCAAAAATGTAGGCTATCAGTTACCTTTGAGAGTACAATATCACCATTTTCATTTTTTATATAAAAAGAAATGGAAAAATTACTGGTAGAATAATTCAAAGGAAAAGGATGACTATTAAATTCAATGGCAGCTTTCATCTCAAGTTCTTCACCAACAACAAGCGACAAAGCTGATAATCCACCAGTCAATAGATCTATATCTGGAAGGTCACATGCTTTAAATTCATGCGACCAAGTTCCACAGCCGTCCTTTCTTTTTATATCAACACATTCGTATTTATAATACCAATCTCGACTTTTATCCCAATCACACTTAACTGAATCTATTATACAACCTTCAGGACATTCCTTAAGAGTGCTATTTTTAATATAACTATCGTTCGATTTATTAGTACAACTAGTAACAACAAGAATAAATAACAACAATAAACTAATTGATTTATTAAACATTTCCAATAATAAAATAAAAACAATATATAAACTATTCTACTTCTGCACACGTACATAGAAAGCTTTAAATAAGTCCAAAGGCAATTCTTTGTTTTTAAGGGGGTGTAGGTTGGTAAGCAATAAAAACTTATTATTTGGACTGCTTATATTTATTATTTTACTCAATAGCTGTCAAACTTTGATATTAACCACAACTCCAGAAACATCGATAATAAATGCACAAACAGAAAATGAGAGTTTAGGTAACGTAAGTAAAAATGAGTCTCTCAATGAGGTACCTGCCGTACCTGCGGAAAAAATTAATGAAAGTGGAAGACATCTAACCTATATTAATGAAACAGAATTCTATAAGAATAAGACACGCTCTTTTTCTGCATGTTATGGATTTGAGTGTTTTACTCCGACAGAAAGAAGAGGACAAGCATCTATCGACTATTTTAAATCCTTAAACTTAACTGACGATTTCATCTACGTCATTATACAATTTGATGCATCTGGCGGCGACCCAACTGTAGAGCAGATGAATTTGTTAGCCAATGACAACATACTATTATTTGAATATCATGGCGACCACTCTTATTATGCAAAAGCACCAAGAGCAATTCTTGAAACAAAAGCTTATGATTTTGTGAGATGGGTTGGGATTGCGGAGAATGAGGGTTGGAAAGTTGAGAGAAATTTAAGAAATAAGACATTTGGTAAAAATTGTACTGGAGATATTCAATTAGATATCAATTTTTATCAAAATATACAAGAGATTCCAAGTTATAATAATAAAAAAGATTTGATTATGAATCTATCATTAAATTTAATTGGGGAATATAGAGAGATTATATCCGTAAATGCCAGTGTGACGAACATTTACAAGATTGCTTCATTTAACTTTGTTCAGATGATAGAAGGGACTCCAATAGCTAGAGTACTTGGAGGTTATCAAGGTTTTAAAAAGTACCCAGACCCGCTTGAAGAAATAAAGTGTTATGATTAAAAGTAAAACGATTAGAAAAAGAGGGAAATACTTAGTATTTATAGTAATCTTTTTTATAAGTATAAACATAACAAATGCTGTCACTCAAAATACAAGTTTACAAATTATTGGTTTTTCCAAAAAGATTTCACCTGTAGAAAGGCATGAAATATTTATTAACGAGTCAGAATTTTATAAAAATAAAAAACGCACTTATGAAGTTGGTTTGCCATCACATTCCTTTGTACCACAACCACGCAAAGGCTTAGATTCTATAAATCACTTTAAATCACTGAATTTAGCTGACAATTATATTTATGGCTTAATGCAATTTGAAACATTAGATGGCGACCCAACTTTAGAACAGATGAATTTGTTGGCAACTGATAACATAACTTTATTTGAATATCACGGTGACCACACATACTACGCTAAGATTCCGAAATCAATATTGGAAACTAAATCCTATGGTTTTATGAGGTGGGTTGGACTTGTTGAAGGTCCAAATTATAAAGTAAGTAAAGACGTAAATGATTTTATTAAAAACACTAATAGTGTAAATATCACATTATTGTTTTATGAAAGACCGACTAATATTCAAATCGAACTCGTAAAAGGTGCTTCAAACTATATAATTTTTGATAGCGCCTCAGATTTTATCGATATTAATATCGATACAGAAAAACTAAGTTACTTAACTAGTCTAAATTTTGTAAAGGTTATAGAATTAACGCCTAGACATAAATTATTGCTTGATAGAAGTGCCAGAGTAACTGCCACAGACTATGTTTGGGATTTTCCAAATGACGCTTCTGGAATTACTGTTGGTGTTATTGATGCAGGTATACAACGCTCACATAATCATTTTAGTTCTTCAACTGTTTTTTATGCACATGATTATGCCGATGGTGATAATGTTTCGGAAGCTGGATGTGGAGAATCAAATTGTTCTGATGATACAGATAACGATGGTGACGGTGGCATAGATGAAGGTACACACGGTGTTCATGTTGCAGGAATCATTTCAGGACAAAGTACATTTAATAATAGATTTATCAAAGGAATCTCTTATGATGCAACTTTGGTTATTCAACGAAAATTTGATTCAAACGAAAATGAAGTAGGACCTTCAGCAAGTGCGGATGATATATGGATAAACATATTAGATCCAGATAATGATGGTAATTATTTTGAGACTAATTCAGCAGATGTCATAAGCAATAGTTGGGGTTCTCTTACTCATGGGAGTTATACATCAAGTTCGAAAGAAGTTGATAGGGTAGTAAAAGGTAATTTAGGGAGGCCAGTGCCTGTAGTATTTGCAGCAGGAAATGAGCATCCAACATTTGGTGTAACTTCAATTGCGACTGCAAAAAACGTCATAACTGTCGGTGCAAGTGGCGATTTCAAAAATAGTACGAATACTTGTCAGCATGGATATACTTCTGCACCTTCTGACCTGAATGTCATGAGTTATAGTTCAAGAGAGACAAACGATGGTCGTACCTCTTCTGTTATAAACAATACTTATAACAGTTGGGACGGCACTTCAATGGCAACCCCTCACGTCTCAGCAGTTGCAGCCCAATTGCTAAAGCAATACAATTTAACACCTTATGCTGTTAAAGCGTTCTTGCTTTCCAGTACAGCCAATGGCAGCAGAACAAATAATTATCCTAATAATATTAATTACAATCAAGGCTGGGGCAGATTAGATGCATATAGGGCAGTGTACAAACTCTCAGATGAATATACTGACAGTTACGATACATTCCACATAGGAGAACCAGGTTCTGGTTTCTCGTCGGATGTATATTATGACATAAATGTGCCAGTTGCTGCAGACAGATTAATAGTTACATTAGTATGGGATGATTTACCAGGAGATAAATCCGGTAATAACTCTAAAACCCTCTATAATGACATAGACCTCTACTTTAGATATCCTAATGGCAGCATAGACACTTCAACAAAAGAAGATGATACAATAAATAATGTTGAAAAATATATTTTCAATGATCCAGTTAATGGGATTTGGGAAGCACATGTATCTGTTATTGATTTAAATGGAACTGCAGGAACTCAAAACTATTCCATATCCATAGTAATAGAGAAGGAAACTACAACACCACAGATAGTTGCTACTCTTTCTTTAAATCAAACAATGATTAAGCCAAGCGCTTCGGCAGCAGTATCTACAAGAGTTAATGCTAATGGCAATATGTTTTATGACATAGATGCTGATTTGGATGTTTCAAGTGGCTTGACAATAACTTCAGGTACATTTGACGGAACTGATGGTGATAAAGATAAAGTTGGAGATATCCCAGCTGGAAGTAACAGGTACACAAGAAATTGGACTGTTAGAGGCGATTCTGTTGGTTCAAGAACTGTTACAGCCAATGTAAACGGCTTCAGAATTGATGGTTTAGGCTATAGCGATTCAGATGTTGCAACCTTAACAGTTTGCAATGATGATGATAATGATGGATATTTTTTAAATTCCTGTGGAGGAAATGACTGTAATGATAATAATGCAAACGTTAATCCTGGCTCAAGTGAGATTTGTGACAGTGTTGATAATAATTGTAATGGCATAGTTGATGAAGTATGTACTCCTATAGGATTGACTATAGTACATCCTGTCAACAACGCTCAATATCAATCAAATACTACAGACTTAAACTGGACATCAAACACCACATTAGCTTCGTGTTATTATAAGTTTGACGAAAGCAGTTACAGCAATATCATATGCCGTTCTAATTATTCATACAGCGGGTTCAGTTTTTCCGTTGCAACGCAAGACACATCCCCAGAAGATGTTACAAAAAAAGGGAATAATTTTTATGTTGTTGGTCGCTTTAATGAGGCAGTTTATGAGTATGATTCATCTGGAACATATACGGGATTTAGTTTCTCGACAGCAAGCCAAGATGTTACCCCATTAGGGATTGCGTGGAATGGAAGTAAGTTCTATGTTGTCGGTGACGCAACAGATAAAATCTATGAATATGATTCTTCGGGAACGTATACGGGGTTTAGTTTTTCAGTTGCAGGCCAAGATACTGGACCTAGCGGAATAACAACCAAAAGTGGCTCATTTTTTGTTATTGGTGATGCAACTGACAGAGTTTATGAATATAATCCTGCAGGCACTTACACAGGCTTTAATTTTTCTGTAACTAATCAAGATACAGGTCCTGAAGGAATAGTTTGGGATGAAATGTCGTTTTATGTGGTAGGTGCTATCACGGATAAAATTTATGAGTATTATTCTACTGGAAACTACACTGGATTTAACTTTTCAATATCGGCCCAAGATACCAATGGTAAAGGCATAACAACAAACGGAAGTTCATTCTTTATAGTTGGTGCAACTGGCGATAAAGTATACAAGTACATTAGCAATAATGCTGCATTAAGCAACACAACTTTGAATGATTTGTCAGTAGGCAAACATAATGTAACTATTTACGGCAAGGGTTCGGATGGAAATACTGCGCAGACTAATTATACTTATTTTAACATTACTACTGTGCAACCAGACACAACACCACCAATCGTAAACACA
>JACPTC010000018.1 GCA_016192985.1 Candidatus Woesearchaeota archaeon
ACGGGACAATTGGCGCATAAGGGTTGCATCTCATGGCTTGTCCAACTGCACGATAAGCTCTTGTTCCTGCAGAATGCGCAAGCTCTTTGTAAGTCGTCACTTTGCCTTTTGGAACTTTTTTCAATAGTTCGTAGATTTTTTCATTAAAAGACTCGGATGGCATTTTAATTTTTACATTAATGACAAACAAAAGGTTTATTCTTTTCCCAATATCTTTGGTGATATTCTTCTGCTCGGTAAAACTCTTTTGCAGGCACTATCTCCGTCACAATCGGTTTTTTATACCTGCCAGATTTTCCAAGTTTTTCTTTTGATTTAAGTGCTGCCTTTTTTTGCTCCTCATTGTGGTGGAAGATTGCTGACCTGTATTGGCTTCCAATGTCCGGGCCTTGCCTTTGCCACTGTGTTGGATCGTGGACATTCCAGAAAACTTCAAGGAGTTTCTCATAAGAAACTTGCTTTGGCTCGTATTTTACTTGCACAGTTTCTGCATGACCTGTCTTGCCGCTGCACACATCCTCATAGCTCGGATTCTTAAAATTGCCACCTGTGTAGCCAACAGTTGTGCCTACAACACCATTTACCTTGCTGAATCTGTATTCAATGCCCCAGAAGCACCCTGCTGCAAAGGTTGCCAACTCTGTCTTTTTGCTTTTTAGCATTTTTAATTATATATTTTTAATTATATAAAAGTGCTCCCATCGGGACTTTCACCAACCTTTTCATTTAGTGGGCTTAAGCCCACGCGTTGCGACGCATTTTCTTTTGGTCAAGCTTTTCTTTTTTAAAAAGAAAAGGTTGTTTTGAACCCGAGTCACAGCCTTTCTCCACATTAGTCGAGAGGGCTGTATGATTGTCCGGATTATGCGAGCAGGTAGCTGCTTGAATTTATTTCAAGACTGCGTTCGGCTCTCTACACTATGGGAGCATTTATGCTTGAAAAACCCTATTTATTTAAATAGCTTTACACTTATTTTTTAAATCTTCCTGCCAGCCCTTTGAATTTGCCAAGTAGCCCGCCGCTTTCCTCAGCAGCTGGCTCTTTTGCAGTATCTTCTGCGCCAAGCTCCTTAATCTTTTCAACTTTAACTTCCTGTTGCGCTGCCTTTTTTGCCTCTTCTGACAGCAAATTGAAGTATTTGTCCAGATCAGGCGTTTTTTGCGCCAAGATTTGAAAACCCTGAAGCAGTTTATCTGTTTCTTGAAACTTTTTGTTGAAATCCCCGCTTAATTCCTTTTGCAGTTTTTCAAACTTGTTATTTATCAGTTTAATTATGTTGCTGGTGTACTTTTCAAAATCATCGAATTTCGAAATCAAATTTTCAACTTCTTTCTTGCTTGCCAGATCGGAAATTTTTATCTTTATTGAGTCGAATTCCGAGCTTATCTGCTTAAATGATTTGTCCAAGTCCTTTACAGTGTCGTTAAATTTGGCAAAATCGCTGAATTTTTTCTGCATTTCTGTGAATATTGTCTCTACCTTGTCAGCATGCCTTTCCACAATTGCTTGTATTTTTTTGACGTCAAGAAGCTCCTTTTTTGCCTCTTCTTCAAGGCTTATGACTTGCTCAACGCCCCTGAACAGCATTATCTTGTTTTTGACCTCTTTCAACTCGTTTACCACGTTGTTTATTATGTTTTCCGTGCTTTCCAAATTCGCCCTTAAAGCCTCAATTTTGCTGTCGCTTTTTCTCATCTCTATCATGAGCTTGTCAGGCTGCACAGTCTTGACTAAATCAATAGCTTGAGTAGCTTTGGCTTCCAAAAGCTGCGCGGATTTGTCCCTCTCTATCATCATTGACCTAAGCTCGCCAATTTGCTCGTTTATTCTTGAGAATCTTTCTGATGTGGTCTTTTGCAGCTCGTAGAAGGTTGTGAATTGCGCTTTGAGTTTCTCAACATCAGCAGTCAGTTTCCCTAATGAGAGGTCTCCTGTTTCAGAAGCCCTTTCAGGCGGCGCTGCAACCGGCACTTCAGGCTCTGCGTTTGGGTCAGGCTCCGTATTCTCTTCTGGATTGTCTGCCTGTTGCTCTTCTTTCTTTTTTTTCTTGAAAAACAACATTTTAACTATTCCTCTTTTTATTTATGTATAAACTATAAGTCATTCCTTCTTATTTTTATTTGTTTCCAAATTTTTGGCATTTTCCGCTTCCCTTTCAATATTCTCTACTTCAACTGCTGCATCGCTAAGGAGCTTGCTGACCTTCTGGGCATCCTTAAAGTCTTTTGTCGCCTCTGTCATCATTATTTTGGATGGTATTGAGATTATCTTAAGCTCTGCAATTTTTGTATACAATCCCTTTTTCCTGCATTGGCTGATTCTTTGCTTTACACTACTCAACTGGTTTTTGAGGTTTTCAATTGTCAAATCAATTGCATCAGGCATTTTATTTTTTTATTTACCTTTCTATATAATTTTTTATGCGCCATTTAAAATCTTCTGTATTTCTATGCACTTTGTCAGGATTTTTGCCTTTGCGTCCTTTGGGGCATTCCTGTAAATCTCCTGCACTTGAGCATACATTGAAACTGCTTTTTGCTTTTCATTGTTATTGACAAGGTATGCTATCTGTGCAGCAAGTTCGTCAAGCGCTTTTTGGGTTTCCAGATTTTCTTCTTTGCTGCTCTCCTCTGTCTTTTGGTTTTCTTTTTTCCTTTCCTCTTTTGCCCTTTCAAGCTCTTCTTCAAGCTCTGAGTCGTCATAGTATTTGACTTCTTTCTTTTGTGGAGCTTTACCAAGCTTGTCCCACTGGGATTTTATTCTGGGCTTCAAGCCATCAAGGTATATGTTGACCATATTAAAGTTTCCGGACTTGACTTTGTCCTGAGAAAGCTTCAGCTCAAGCTTGAGGTCAAAAACATCAACACTTTCTTTTTCCAGCTGCTCGAGCTGAAATTCAAGGTCGTCAATCATTTCATTGTATTTGTTATACTTTTCCAGCTCCTCGTCATTGATCCTTTGTGTTCCGTGCAACGGCGGCCTGAACCCAATAAAATAAGGCTTGCCTTTGTTGTATGCAGAGTTCTGAACAACTCCTGCGCCGAGCGCAGCCTTGACAACTGACTGCAGTATATTCTCGCCGTATTTTTCTTTTGTCCTGCTCAAATCTCCCTCGTCCCTTGTCCTTAGCTGTATTTCTGTGTTAATATTCGCTAAAACTTCAGGCGGGAAATCACTTAAGACTTGGCTTACTAATATTAAACCAACTCCCCATTTTCTGAACTCTCTTGTTGCCCTTTCTATCTGCACAAATACCTGTCCGGAACCGCCAAATTTTGGTAGCAGTGAGTGAATTCCGTCATATATCATCAGGTACTTTAACTCCTTGCTTTCAGGCAAATGCGCATGGAACACTTGTTTTATGGTGGTTGAGACAAATAATTCTATGTCTTTAGTGTCCAGCTTATTTGTTACAAATATGTTAATCTCTCCTGATTTCATAAACTTGTGGAAGTCAATTATCTCCCTTCCATTAGTTACAAGATGCACATTTCCATTAAAAGCTCTTGCATCGGTCTTTTTCATTCCGTAATTCTTGTACAGATTAATCAGTTTTTTATCTTCGCATCTTCTTAAAAACCCAGTCCATTGCGCAGTAGGATCAAATACTATCACAGCTACCCCTTTCAATAAGGCTTCCTCTACAAGGTCCTGCGCCACTATGCTTTTGCCAGAGCCGCTGGCGCCAGCAATCAAAGTATGGACTTGGAAAAGGTCAAGGTCAAAATAAGCCTTGTTATGGGTTTCTGCAATATTGCCCACAAAAGCCGACCTTGGTCCTGCCTTGGGTAATTGTGAATAGTCAATATCAATTTTATACCTCTTCTTCTCTTCTTTTTTCTTTTTGTACACAACAACTGAAAAGGTTCCTGCTGAGAGGGTGCCAACTATCACTGCAAGCAGCCATAATGGCAAAACTCCGAGAACTGCATATTTGTATAAAGGCTCTGAAACTACAAATATGGTGGATTGCTCAGCGCTCAAGTCAAGAAAATCAGCCTTAACTTTTAAGGCATAGTCCCCAGTGGGCATATCATTTGGAATCCTGAAGTTTTTTAATAATGAAAATGAGGTATGTATAACAATCTCCTCTTTTTCCAGGAAAAGGCTTCTATTGTTGGTTATGCCCTGCACATTGTAAGATAATGATACTTTGTATTTTTCTTCGCTGAGCAAGTTCTGCAAATCAACTGTGTACTTGAATAACGAGCCGGCTGAAATTTTCTTGTCGGCAGGGGTTATCTTTATAATCAATGACTCAACTGAGAGCCTTTCCTTTTCAAGAACAAGGATGTACATTGGTATCTGCTCATTTATGTCACCCGATACGACTAAGCTGCCCTCATACACGCCAGGCTCTACATTTCCCAACAGTGTTACCGTGACAGTGCCTGTTGCACCGCCATCAATCACAAGCCTTTCCTTGTCAATCCTAGCAAGCTTTTTAATGTCGCCTTCAAATGAAAACTTCAGTTCAATCGAGTCATCTTTGAAATTGGTGATGTCAATAGGAGTTCCCAAGAAGTTTCCTACTCTTAATTTTTTGATAATTCTCTTGATGGATATTTCATAATCAACTACCTTAGTCGGCTGCTGGATTTGAGCAGGTATTCCTGTTCCTGCGCCTCTGCCTGGACCTTGGCCAGCACCTTTTCCAGAACCTTGACCAGCTCCTTTTCCTGCACCGCTTCCTGCTCCTAATCCAGCTTCTGTTGTGGTTGTCATTGTTATGTTATGCCCTGTTGCAGCCCCTTCTGTAACATTAATTGAGGCTACATAATTATTGAAGCCCGTTCTTGTTGCAACAAGATTATGAGTTCCAGCTGGAATCTGGGAGAGGGAATATTCGCCAGCAGAATTGCTTGTGTTCGACCTGCCGGCAACCGTTACTGTAACGCTGCTAAGCACAGAGCCAGATGATGTCTTTACAAGCCCATTGACACTTCCGTTGCCAACACCGGCTGCAACTGTTACGGTGCTCATGCTGAAGTTATAAACTGTGATATTGTTAGCGGTTATATTGACTTCTGCGAAATAATTATTGTAGCCGCTTTTTGTTGCAACAAGGTTTGTTGTGCCTTGCAAGGCAGTTATGTTGTAGAACCCAGCGCTGTTTGTTATGTTTGATTCACCTGCTACTGTAACAGTCACATTTTCTAGCGAGGAATTTGTTGAGCTGTCTTTAACAAATCCCTGTATTGTGCCATTAGTAAGCAAAGTTCCATTTTGCGCAGCAGCTCCTGCTGAAACTGCTAGCGTCATGTTTATTGCAAATGTCAGGTTATTATTGCTGCTGATAGAGAAATTACCGACAAAATTTTGATAGCCGTTTTTAATCGCTGCAATCACATAAGTTCCTTCCGGAATACTAAATGAGAAGTTTCCAGTTGCATTTGACAATGTTGTCAATCCTGCCACACTAATTGTGGCATTTTCAATTGTTGCATTTGTGGAATTGTCTTTTACATAACCAAAGACTGTTGAATTGGGGCTTAAAAATCCTATAAATCTGCTCATTGTCAAGTTTTTGACTGTGGTTTGGCCTATTGTAGTATTGATTGTTGTAATGTTTGTATTAAACCCCTCTTTTATTGCAACCAAGCTGTAATTGAATCCGCCAGCAATTGTTAGATTGAAGAATCCGCTGGAGCCTGTGAGAGAAGAATTGCCGCCTGCGCTTACTGTTGCATTTGGGATTGGAGCAGCAGTGCCGGCTTCAATTACAAACCCATTCACGAAACTGTCCCTTGCAGACGCTGCTGCAGTCATATTTATAAGGTAAGTTATGTTAATTCCGTCGCTTACTGAAAAATTGCCTATGAAATTGTCGTAGCCTGTTTTTATCGCTGTTATAATATAAGTTCCTGCTGGCACTGTGAATGAAAAATTTCCGGTTTCGTTTGACGACATAGAAGAGGCTGCTACATTAATTGTAACATTATTTATGACGGCTCCTGTTGAGTTGTCCCTTGCGTAACCAAATATTGTGGAATTCGGGCCTAGAAAGCCATTAAACTTTGCCATTGTCAGGTTCTGCAGGGTTGTTGCTCCAATTGTTGTATTGATGGTTGTAATGTTTGTGAGATAACCTTCTTTAATCCCAATTAATTGGTAAACAACACCGCCTGGAATTGTAAAGTTAAAGTGACCATTTGAATCCGTAACAGAAGAATTGCCGCCTGCGCTGACTGTAACATTGGGAAGCGGCACTGCTGTTGCGTTTGATTCGAATACATATCCATCTATGACACTGTCGCCCAGTTGTCCTGAGCCAAAACCAGCAGGGCATTCATCATTTGGGTCAGCAAAGAAATACCATTTTGTTGTTGAATTTCTTATAGGCAATAAAGATTGATAATCAACCTTAGTGCCTTTGAAGTTTATCTGGGAAGTGGAAAAAACCTTTATGACCATCGCAAGTCTGCCGCTGGAATTTAATATGCCTGTAAAGAATGTGCTGTTGTTTGGCGCATCACTTACATATGTATAAACCGCAGGAATTCCGGAAATATTTGTAGTTCCCAGCAAAATTGACTCATTTTTTAGGAAAGTGTTGTTTGCCCTATCTCTTGTTGAATTGCTTAAGTTTAAAAAATCCTCATCTATCATTTTGGTGCTTCCTGCCCTTAAATCAGTGAAATTCATTGTCGAGTTAGGTATTGCATACATTTCGTTTATGCTTTTAGATGGATCCTGGCATTCAAATACAAGTGTAACTGAGGTGATAGTGCCAGCATCCAAAATTGCGCTTTGCTCTTCATTAAATTCGGACTGTGAAAATACTAATCCGAAAGCACCAGCCCAGTTAGATGATGTGCTTCTGTCATCAATAAAAACAGAAGTGATAGTGCCCCCCTCAGCAGATAGTTGAGTGCCTGCAAATCCTGTGAACTTCTTTACCAAAACCAAGCCTAATATAGCCAAAGCTATTAGAAGAAATAATAATGAGTAATGCACAAAATTGTTGTTAGATGTGGCTTTTAATTTCATTCTTTTCTTCCCTAACCTTTTCCATAATCAAAAATTCGAATCCATGGCTCCTGTTGGCAAAAACTTTCTCAGCTATTCTCCTGTCAAGCCACTCAAGCAATTCTTTGTCCAAGGTTATTGTGATTCTGTCTTTCATTTTTGATGAATTTTATCTTCTAGACTCGTCTGACTCATAACTTGTATAGCCAGCTTCTTTGTTCATATTATGTTTAATCAGAAATTCAAGCCCGTGGCTCCTGTTGGCAAAAACCTTAGATAGCACTTTAAAGTCAAGCCAAGAAAGAAGTTCTTTGTCTATAGTAATCGTAATGCGTTCTTTCATTGTATTCATATAACTACATACTTTATCATATTAAATGATATATAAATGTTTCTATTTTATATATTGATATAGAAAAAAGTATATTAAATTGATTTTAATACATATTATTACATATTAAGTATGTAATAAATGAGTATTAAATTAAAAAGTTCGTGAAAGATTTATTAGGCGAACATTTTTTGTGCCTTTATATTGAAATTGACTTTTACCAAAGTCAGAATGACCAACGGATAAGGGGGTTTGAGAGATTTATTACAATAAAACATTAACTTTTGGTGCTACAAGTAGGCTTATTTGTTTAAAACTTGATGTTTTTCAATGAATTGCACATCCATTAACGAAAAACGCATTAAACTAAAAATAATCAATCCACCCGCCGCCACTCTCCCCGCCACCCGCCCATTTTTGACGGAATGTTTTTATTGTTATGTTTCTTCCTTTGGTTTATGCTTAAGAAATTGGTAATTCTACTAGTAATGATTGTCCTATTAGTGCCATTCACCTTAAGTTTTGATTTAAGTAATTTTCCATTGCCTTTCTTTCCACACCCATGTACTAATGTTTATTGGCTAATTGGAAGCTCTTTGGCTGATGATGAACCGTTTAGAATCATAAATGGAAAATTTTTTATTGGGTTTGTTCCTGAAAATGCACCATATTGTGGTCCAGAGCCGAGTTCTGGATTCCTAGATTCTGAATTTGGAAGTGAGAAGTATAAGAAACAGAATATACTTTCCATTGGTGGTCCATGTGCAAACAAAGTTACAGCTCAAATTATGAGTATACCAACATCATGGCCAGAATGTGCTACTGGTTTTGAAAATGGCACTGGAAGAATAATCTTATTCAATAAATGGAATAAAACTCAGTTGATTGTTGCTGGTTATGGTGCAGAAGATACAAAAAGAGCTGCTAAAGTATTAACGAATTACGAATCGTACAGTTTTAATGGCACAATGATAGACATTACAAATAAGAATGGTACTTTAAATGTTTATGAAGTTTACGAAATTGACCCTAGAAAAGTTCCACTTAATTCCCTAATCATTGATTTTAATAATGCAGGAAAAAATGGGTTAATTGCAAGTACACAAACCAATTTCACAAATCACTTTCAGTCAGAAATAAACAAATTAGCTTTAGATTATGGACTAATTAAATCTATTGAAAT
>JACPTC010000026.1 GCA_016192985.1 Candidatus Woesearchaeota archaeon
ATATGCTCTTGATACAACATTAAATCTTCCTGAAGGTGCAACAAAAAAAGACTTGGAAAAAGCAATGCAGGAACACATTTTAGCGCAAGCACAATTGATGGGTACTTATAAGAGAAGTAGATAAAATGCCGAAAATCCTGTTGCAATGATACAGGCGATAAGGGCTGTTGTGCATGAAAATTATTCTGTGGATGAGGCGTTTGAGTTGTTTAATAAGCTAAAGGAGAAGAAAGTTGTTTCTACTATTAAAGAATAGTTCTGTATTACCAAATTTCTATATTGATTTACTTCACTTTCTGCAATTTATATAACAAAACAGATTAATGAAATAAATGGCAATAATAAAATTGAAAGTATTACTAACAAATATGGCTATTTCTCTCCATAATACTTTACGAAAAATGCATAATGCCTTCCTCTTCCTGCCCCGTAATCGTGGCCCCCCATTTGGCCGTGTTGTGTGCCAAAAACAGCCACATCAGCGCCTAACACTGTTCCCCCAGCAACAACATTTTCAAGTGCAATTTCTCTAGCTCTACCAGAACTAGCCGGAACTCCAATAATTCGTTGATTCAAAAGGTCTTTATCTCCAAAGCCTTCAGGTGGGCGGGCATCAGCCACATTAGTGTTCCGCACCTCTACCACTGTTAGTCCTTCTACCACTCTTAGTCCTGCCATTTAATATCCCTCCAAATATTTTAATAACTATAGAATAGTTAATATATATTTAAATTTTTCTAAGCTTCACGTGCAATATTTTCTGGCAATGAAATGAGTAAAGTTTTTATTGATTACCTATTCCTTTCTTTTATGCGCGTCGCAGTCTATTACACCAACAAAGATGTCCGGATAGAAGAAAGGCCAGTTCCAGAAATCAGTGACGATGAAATTCTTTTAAAAGTCATTGCAAGCGGCGGCATTTGCGGGACTGACGTGCTAGAATGGTATAGGATAAAAAAAGCACCTCTTGTTCTTGGACACGAAATTGCAGGTGTTGCAGATAAAGTGGGAAAAAATGTGAAAAATTTTAAGGTTGGCGACAGAGTCACTGCAACGCATCATGTGCCGTGCATGAAATGCCATTACTGCTTGAACAACCACCACACAGCCTGCGAAACTCTGCATAAAACAAACTTTTATCCAGGCGGCTTCTCGGAATACATAAGGATACCAAAAATAAATGTGGAGCTCGGCACTTTTAAATTGCATGAAAATGTTTCATTTGACGAAGGCACTTTTGTCGAGCCTTTGGGAACGGTTGTAAGGGCGCAGAGGCTGGCAAATTTAAGAGAAAAGCAGACTTTGCTGGTTATTGGCAGCGGCATTTCCGGTTTGATGCATGTTAAACTGGCAAAATCAAAAAACGTTAAAAAAATAATTGCAGTTGATTTAAATGAATACCGCCTGAATGCCGCAAAAAGATTCGGAGCGGATTATGCTTTTAATGCAAATGATGACATTCCAGAAAAAATCAAACAAATAAATGAGAACAAGCTTGTAGATTTGGTTGTTGTTTGCACAGGTGCCTTGCCCGCTGCAAAAATAGCCTTGCAATGCGTTGACAAAGGCGGCACCCTCTTATTTTTTGCAGTTCCAAGACCAGACGAGCATTTTGAAATTCCAATAAATGACTTCTGGAGAAATGAAATAAAGGTAATGACTTCTTATGGTGCCGCCCCATATGATTTGAAAGAGTCCCTCGAATCGATAAAAAATGAAAAAATTAATCTAAAAGAAATGATTACACATAAACTGAAATTTGATGAAATTCAAAAAGGCTTTAATTTGGTTGCAGAAGCGAAAGAGTCGTTGAAAGTTATTGTAGAACCGCATAAATAATTTAAGCAATAAATAGGAAAAGATTAAATATTGAATTAAAAATAATTGAAAAAATGGTAATTGAAGGAGAAGGTAAACAGCTTTTGGAGCAGGTAAGAGATATCAGCAAAGACATTCTCACAGATCTTATGGAAGTTGATGACAGGCTAGACAAGCTTTACAGGCGCCTTCAGCTCAGCGAGGAGGTTGACAAGGAAAAGCTACTGGAATGTATAAAGGAAATCAGGATTGCGATAGGCTCAATTGAAAGGGAAGACACAAGAAGCATTGAAGAGGAAGAAATATTAGACAGCTTGATAACAAAGCTGAATTATCTTGTGGATATCACCCTTTAGCTTAGCTCCCAATAACTGCAGTCTTTATGTCTTCCTTGCATTGGCATTCGGTATGCTTTATTTTTGGAATTGCCGCAACTAATAATTTTTTTACGTTCTCGGCGTTTTGCTTCATAACTTTTAAAACTTCACCTATAGTAACGTGTGCTCTGTCATCCATGAAGCAGTCATAATCAGTACTCATCGCAACAATGGCGTAGCAAATTCCGGCTTCCCTTGCCAAAATTGCCTCTGGAACAGTGCTCATGTTGATAACATCCGCATTCCATTGCCTATAAAGGTGGCTTTCAGCTTTTGTAGAAAAACGAGGGCCTTCAATTGTTACAACAGTCCCTTTCTTGTGATGACTCAGTTTCATTTCCTTTGCCGTTTCTGCCAAGATGCTTCTTAATTTAGGGCAGAACGGTTCGGCCATCGGAATATGGCAGACCTTGTCAGCATCATAAAAAGTTGAGGCTCTTTTTGTTGTTTTGTCAATGAATTGGTCGCAAAAAACAAGATGACCTGGCTTAATTTCTTCCCTCAAAGAGCCGCATGCGGTTGTTGCAATTATGTGCGTGCAGCCTTGTCCTTTCAAAGCAATTATGTTCGCACGGTAATTCACATTGCTTGGCATTATGCTATGTTTTCTGCCATGACGGGCTAGTATTGCTACATCAATACCCTTTATTTTTCCTTTTGTTAAAGCACTTGAGGGATTGCCAAATTTTGTTGATACTAAAACCTCTTTTGCATCCTTCAGAACTTTTGGGTCTTCCAAGCCCGAGCCGCCTATAATGCCGATTTTTATGATTTTTAACACCTTTTATTTAAATTATTTCTCAACTTTAACTTTTAAAGGCATCTTAATTGCCTTGTCGCTTATTATCGCAGAGTTTCCGCTTGGGTCTTCAATTATCAGCTTCTGCTTTTCTTTTCCCCACGTGATGTTTAATATTTTCTTCAGCAGGTTTTTTGCCTTTTTTTTGTCTTCCTCATCCTCCTCGATTTCCTTGGATGCTTCAATCTGGTACTTGACTCGGCTCAAGATGCCCTCGATGTTTGTAACATAGCCTTGGGATGCAGGGCCCGGAGTTATTGTTGCGAGATGCGGCAGCTTTACAGTTGCTTCGCTGGACTTGACAACCCTGACTTTCATGTCATCCTCTCCTGAAATTTCAAACTCATATTTTGCAGGCTCTTTCTGCTCAGAAGCTTCCACATCAGCCTTATGGTACTTGCAGCTATTGCACGTCATGGAGAAAAGAAAGACATTGCCAAAATACGGCACCTCAATTTCCCTTTCTGTCAGAATCAGGGACTTTTCATGGCACAAAGGGCATTGCTGCTGCTCGTAATCATCAGCTTGCTTAACTTTACTCTTTTCATCCATAAAATTTTAGAAATCGGGGTATTTTTATAGTTTATGGTTTTAAAATTTTTAGATGTTATTTTTCGTACATCTAATAACCACAGTTTATCTTAAAGCTTCTGCAAGTGCATAAGGGTTCGTGTCTAATGAATTCTCTATGCTTTGTCGTATTGGATTATGGCCGTTTATAGAAAAATTTTTTCATGAGGACTAACACCAACAAAACCACAAGCTCTTAATCCTCCTTCTAAGATGTGATAATGATCATCCCTAATTCTAGCAGATTCGCATCCATCAGAAATTAGTAGTCCTACAAGTTCATTGTTTTTAGAATAGATTTCATCACCGTCAACTCTATATCCACGTCTAACAAGAAATTTCAAGCCAGCTTGTCTTGTTCTGTTCCTATCCAATGTTTCCCAGACATCCCTGCTAGCTATCCATAAACCTATGCTTTCGTATGTGTCATATAAAGAGAGCAGTGGTTTTGTTGAAGCTGATTTTAACTTACTCATAGTAGCTCCTACATCATCAGTTGTTTTTTTTAAATCATCACGTACGTAAGAAAGAAATAATCTCGAGGCAGCTTTTAACCTATTTGCTATATCCCTTGCAGGAAGTAGTGGCATGTAAGTATCATGTGAAGATTTAACTATATCGCCTATATGCCTGCCGTTTGCCACTTATTATCCCCAAAGTCTTTTTACTTGTTGGATAATCCCTTAAATGCATTACCTATTAAATAAGGAAAAAATAAGAAAAATGAAAATCAAATAAGTTCACTCTTCGTACTCAGCTACTTCCATGCCTTCCTGCTTTTTGGCTTCTTCCTTTGATGCTTTGGGTCCTCTATATATATGTGCAAAGCTAGGCACAGCTGCAATCCAGTTCTCGCCGAATCCGGCAATATCGCCTTCAATTGCGTCGCATGTCTTCTTCAGCTTGTTAATCGCCCTTTTCAGCTCAACCAAGTCTTTATCCTTCAAAGGCTTGATGTTTACCAGAGCTATAGTGTGACCTTCCCTCAAAGCGTCAAGTATCGGCTTGATATGCTCAAAATCTTCAATGACATATGGCCTTACCATCAATCTTGATTTTGCGTCTGATGTGCTCTCACTTCCCAGCTCCACATAGCCTTGCTCAGGCTCTTCAAACATTTCAGAGCTAGCGCCAGTTCCTAATTTTTCTTTTAACTTGCTCAAAAATCCCATTTAAAATCACCTTCATTTATAAAAAAATTCAATTGAAAATTAAAATTTTTTTTCACATATATAAATCTTTCTATTCTAGGCAGTAGTAAAAGAAAAATTTTTATGCAAGTATAAATTCTTGGTAGTAGTTTTGGTGTTATATTTGACCTACAATAAATATGCTATAACAGGTGCAGCAGGATTTATAGGAAGACATGTGGCTGTTGCATTTATTAACAGGGGATATAAGGTAGTCTTGATTGACGTTCCTCATAGGCTAAGGACAAGGGAAGAATTTGTTGGCGAATTATCAAATATAGGATATGGCTTAAAGCGTGCTGAGATTGGCCTAATGGAATTAAGACCGCGCAATCTTTCTGACGGCCAAGATACAGAAGAAGTATTGGACGGCTGCGATGCAGTTGTGCATTTGGCAGGCTTATCAAATCCTAGAAAAGCAAATCAGGAGCCCGACATTGCACGTAGAATAAATGTCGATATTACAATAAGACTTTTGAATGCAGGCAGATATTTTGTTCTTGCAAGCAGCTATCTGCTTTACAAGCCAAGAGAAACGCCATTTAAAGCAAATGAGGAAACGCCTGTTGAAGCGGATTTGCCTCCTTACGAACAAAGTAAATTTTTAGCTGAAAGAGCAGTATCTGAGCTGGGCAATAACCTAGTGTGCAGATTTGCAAATAATTATGGCCCTGGCCAAGCCCATGGATTTTTAGTGCCAGATGCAACACAAAGAATTATGTCCTCTCAAGGACAAGTTGAAATATTTGATCCAGAATCGGTTAGGGATTTTATTTTTGTACGAGACACAGCAGCTGGTTTGGCAACCCTAGTTGAAAAAAACTGTGCCGGAGTATTCAATATAGGAAGTGGGGAAGGGCACACTATTCGACAGGTTTATGACATAATAAAAAATAGATTAGGTAGGCCTGCTTTAGAATATTTAGAAAAATCGAATACAATAAGGTTTCTAGTTGCAGATGTAGGCAAAATAAAGCGAGCAGGCTGGCAGCCGTCAATCTCTTTAGAAGAGGGCATAGAAAGAACTCTTCGGCAAAATTTTCATTGATATATTCAACCAACATCAACCAACAAAGCCGTTAGCGGTATAGGAACGAAGTGAGTATATAATTAAGGGTTATATATAGTTTGTTGTTGACTATACTCACGGACAATATCAATTGAGCATTAGTTGTCCGTTCGTAATATGTAAAGGCAATAACTATGCTCAATTATTTGTTACCTTTACTATATTAGGAAGCCACAGCAAAACTTAATAATTCCTGTGGCTGACTATAGAAACATTTTTATAATCTCCAGAGTTTCAATCTTGACATGGTGAAAAGAATAGGCGGCATAAGGAGAAAAACAAGATACAAGTTCAGGAAAGAGAAAAGGGCAAGGGGCAAGATAAGCATTTCCAAATACCTGCAATCTTTCATCTCAGGTGACAAAGTTTGCCTGAGTTTGGAATCCGCAGTTCAAAAAGGCATGTATCACCCACGTTTCATGGGCATTGTGGGAGTTATAAAAGGCAAAAGAGGCAAATGTTACGAGGTTGCAATTAACGACATGGGAAAAGGAAAAACACTTCTAGTGCACCCTGTGCATCTCAAAAAGGCATAAAATGGCTGACGTGCAGATAGTTTCGGAAGCTCCAATAGACATCTACAATCTAAAGAAAGAGCTTGAAAGGATAAAGAAAAGGGACAGTGAGCTTAATTTTAGGGCTAGCAGAACAGAAGACTACCTTAACCAAGTTGCATCACTTGAAAATTCCAATGAGCTTTTTGACAAAATAGTCAAACTCAACATACCCAGGCTAAAGGAACAGCATATTCATAAGATAATAGATATAATGCCCACTACAATAAACGACCTCAAAGTTGTGCTTCAAGGCTATACTCTCACCCTAAACAACGATTCAATAAAAAAGATAGTTGAACTGACTAACGAATTCTTGGAGAAAAAATAATATTGAGTTTTTATACATAATCTTTATAAATACAAAAATTTCTGTAATTAAAAATGAGGGTGGTCATAAATCAAAAGCACTTGGGATTAAACAGAATGCTGGTTAGAGAAGCTAATAGGTCAGCAAAAAATTTTAACAATAAATCATATTCAAGGATTGAAAATATTGAGGCCATACTGCTAAAACGCGACATACCGGTTCAAGCAAAAAAAAACATTTTGATTAAAAAATTGCACGGTTTTGTAATAAGCACATTTTCAATAGACAAGGGCAAGTTCAACAAAAAGTCATTTGCTTTGCTCAGGAAAAGACTGCACCAAATAAGAAAAATCATAAACAAGCTAAGGAGCATAAATTATTATCTCGAAACATCCTTTTTAGAGGATTTAAAGCTCACAAAGGCAAACGCTCAGGATAAACTTAGGAGTAGGAGCAGGCACAGCACTCTTGCAATGGATGAGCTGGAAGTGTTGGAGTATACTTCCTACAAGATGATAGAAGAAGCGGTGATGCTTGATAAACGGGTGTTGAAGGGATACAAACACAGAGAAATCAAGTTAATAAGAAAAGAGAAGGTTGGAATAATCCACCTTGGGAATGTATTAGGAAAGGAATCTGAGCTGCTAGAACACCTTGAGGCTAAACTGCCACCGCCCAAATCAGCAACTAAGGATTTGATAAATAATCCATTGTTCACCCACTGGGTTGCTAGGATATTCGCGCTTTTAGCGTATCTTGAATTTTTTTATGGGAAAGAGCAGATTATTTTCAAGCAACTAAAAAAAGATAAATATGCAAGAAGCAGAATAAACAAGAAGATAATCCACATTGCAAGGGAAAATTCAGAACTGATCAGGATAATGGAGGAAAAAATTGCTTCAATAGGAAACTTAAGAGTTGATGACGGGCTCAAACAGAAGCTGCACAGATTCACAACAGCTATAAACCTGTAAAATGGAACAAACTGAAAAATCCGAGAGATTAAAGGAAGAAACAGCCGTTGTGCTGGATTTCTTGCCTAATGGCTACCATTACGATGATAGGCCAATGTACATGAAAAATCCGATAGCCCAAACTGTGGGGAAAGAGCGTTTTGTGCTTCTTGAGCTTGTGCCAAAAAAAGGCGTGCACCTCCAGCCTTTTGAGGAAGTGTATATTGGAGAAGGCAAAAGAGATAAGATACATCACATTGTTGGCAAGATAGCAGTGTCAAAACTTACTGCAACTGCAAAATCGCAGCTCGAATTTGTAATACGGGACATAGTAAAAAAGAATGAGAAAAGGTTTGTGGAGTTTTTTAATAGTGCTAGGCCTTTAAGCACAAGGATGCACCAGCTTGAGTTGTTGCCGGGTTTGGGAAAAAAACACATGTGGCAGATAATCGAGACCAGAGAAGACAAGCCGTTTGAAAGTTTTGCTGACCTAAAGAACAGGGTAAAATTAATGCCGGATCCTGAGAAAACAATAGTCAAGAGAATACTTCAGGAGCTGGAAAGCGCCGAAAAGCACAAAATATTTGTGGATGCATAGTTCTAAAATGGATCATAATCACGGCCAGATAAAAATTGGAGCTATGAACACTTCTGAAACAGAGATTAAAGACATCATCAAAGCTTGGATTGCAATTTCCGTAGCGTTCGCAGTTGTGCTGAGCAACTCCATTTTTTCTTCTGACATTTATTCAAAGTTTATTATTGCATCACTGACTGTGGGGGCAGGCTTCCTCCTTCATGAGATGGGGCATAAGTTGGTTGCCCAGAAGTACGGCTGCTTTGCTGAGTTCAGATCTTTTGATAACATGCTGCTTCTCGCAATAGCGATGTCTTTTTTTGGATTGGTTTTTGCGGCGCCTGGCGCTGTCATGATATCAGGAAAAATCAACAAGGCAAAAAACGGCAAAATCTCGGTTGCTGGACCTGTTATGAACTTGGCGCTGGCGCTGATTTTTTTGGCTTTGATTTTTGCCCAGCTCCCGCAGTTATTCAAGGCGATCGCATTCTACGGTTTTGTGATAAACTCGTGGCTTGCCTTGTTTAACATGATCCCATTCTGGTTTTTTGACGGCTACAAAATAATAAAATGGAATAAGCTGGTTTATGGGCTTGTTACCGCAATAGCGCTTGTCTTTATGGCTATCCAAAACTTCCTCCCGTTGCCGAAGTAAAATGGAACACACATTGAAATGCCCCAACTGCGGCAGAAATCTAACGGAAAATGAGCTGTATTGCTATTTTTGCGAAATTGAAATATCAAAATTAAAAATAGAGTCAACAAAAAATAAAAATAAAATCAAGACAAAAAAATAATATTTCCAGAAAAATTTTAAAATGCGCGCGATATTTTTTGTCGTCAACAAATTTAAATTTTAAAATTTTTATGCAAAAAAATTTAGAAAATTTCTTCAAAAAATAACGTCGTAAATAACAAAAAAAGAAAAGATTTAAATACTACCTTTATAATTAATTTTAAATTGAAAAGAGGGATTTTCAAACCGTGAATAAAAAATGAGCGAATTTGGATTGCACGTCACAATCGATGCTTCAGGGTGCAACAAAAGAAAGCTTGCTTCTGTAACCTTGGTTTATGACATCCTAAACAAGCTGCCAGGGCGCATAGGCATGACAAAAATGACGCTGCCTTATGTGGTGAAATGGCTTGATAAGTTTTCCAGCGGCACAGAAGGGATTTCTGGTTTTGTGATGATAGCAGAAAGCCACATCAGCATACACACCTTCCCTGACCAGGATTATGTTTTTATGGATATCTTCTCCTGCAAGGAGTTTGATGCGGAAAAAGCGATAAAACACCTCGTTGACGCTTTTGAATCTACAAAGTACGAGAAGAACATACTGAAAAGAGGCTTTGACTTCCAAAGAAAAGTAATTCTGAGCCACATTTAGTTTGCTTTTTTTACCAAAAATATAAATACAAATAGAAATTCTTCAGGCATTTGATAAAAATTTTTGCTTGCAAAACATGAATTACCTAAAAGAGCCAAATAATTTTGCTGAGATTCCTGACACTTTTTCTGATTATACAAATTCAAAAGCCGTAATCCTGCCATTTCCTTATGAAAAAACTACCTGTTACGTGAAAGGGACTGAAAAAGGCCCTGCTGCAATTATTAAAGCGTCAACAGAGGTTGAGCTGTATGATGAAGAGTTTGGCAATATTTTTGAAGCCGGTATTTGCACATTGAATCATTTAGAAGTCGATAAAAAACCGGAGATGATGGTTAACCATATACATCAAAAAATAAAAAATTTGTTGGAAGATGGCAAATTTATCGTGACATTGGGCGGGGAGCATTCTATAACAAGCGGCATAGTGAAGGCGTTTAAGGAGAGGTATGATGATTTGAGCGTGCTTCAGATTGATGCGCATGCAGACTTGAGAGAGGACTTTGAGGGCTCAAGGCACAGCCATGCATGTGCTATGAAAAGGGCAATGGAGATTTGCCCTGTTGTCCAAGTTGGCATAAGAAGCCTGAGCTATGAGGAAAGCGAGCTCATCAAAGAAAAAAAATTGAAAGTTTTCTGGGCAAAGGATATAGCAGATAATGACAAATGGTTTGACGATGCTATAAACAGGCTGTCAAAAAATGTCTACATCACAATTGACTTAGATGGATTTGATCCTTCAATAATGCCATCTGTAGGCACTCCGGAACCAGGTGGCTTGGGCTACTATCATGTTTTAAGGTTTTTGAAGAGGGTTTTTAATAAAAGAAATGTTGTTGGCTTTGATGTAGTTGAGCTGTGCCCAAATGAAAACGATATAAGCTCAGACTTTACCGCTGCAAGGATCATATACAAGCTGATTGGCTGCAAATTTATGGGAAAGCAAGAATGAATTCAAAAAATAAAGGACTGATTCTCGGCAAATCCAAAAATGGAAAAACGGTTTTTGCCGCCAAAGACTTCAGGAAAAGCGAGCTGCTTGCGGAGTTCAGGGGAAAAATATTAAGATACGAGCAATTCCCGCCACATTACTCAAAATTTGAAGACCATTGCGTTCAGATTGACAAAAAGGCTTATTTAGGACCGTCTGGTGGGCTCGATGACTATTTTAACCACTCATGCAATCCAAATTCAGGGCTTAAGATAAAAGGCAAGAAGGCTGTTTTGACTGCAATTAAAAACATAAGACAAGGTGAGGAGATAACATGGGACTACTCAACGACAATGGATGAAGACTCATGGAAGATGGTTTGCAACTGCGGAAGCAAAAATTGCAGAAAAGTAATCGGGGACTTCAAATACCTGCCCCAGAATATTAAAAACAAGTATATAAGGTTAGGCATAGTTCCAAAATACTTGTTGACATGAACTAACAAAATTTATAAACAAAAAATTTTTGCTGTTTTTTGAAGCAGAATGGACGAAAAAACCCATAGCCATAAAATAGGAATAAACCATCCAGATATTTCTCATCACAAATTCGAGCCATTGGCGGCGCTTGATTTAAGCAAAATAACTAATTTTGATGATATGACAAGAGGAATGAGCTTGACAGCCTTTGGCGGAAGAGAGCTTGGCGAAGCAGTTGATGTAACAGAGGCTATGGCAAAAGACAAGAATTGCTTCAAAGTGCTCACATTAAGCGGCGCTATGACAATGGCACAGATGAGTTTGCTAATTTGCGATATGATTGACAATGACATGGTGAATTGTATAGTTTCCACTGGCGCTTTAATGTCGCATGGTTTTGTTGAGGCACTTGGGCTTGTCCATTACAAGAATATAGATGAGATAGGCGATGAAAAATTAAGGGCATTGAAAATTAATAGGGTGTACGACACTTTGGAGCCGGAAGAGAACTTTGACCAGATGACAGACATAGTATGGAAAGTGCTGGAGAGGATAGACGCAAGCAAGCCAACCTGCAGCTATAAAATCTGCTATGAGCTTGGGAAATATTTAAGCGAGAAAACAAAAGGCCGCGGGATATTCAAATCTGCGTTTCGAAAAAATGTCCCTATATTTATACCCGCTTTTTCCGACTCAGAAATGGGACTTGACTTTGCGTTATTCAACAGACAGAGAAAAATTGACAATTTGACAGGTTTGTTCTTCGACGAGTTTATGGATCTTGAGCACTATGCAAATTTGATACTTAAAGCCAAAAAAACCGGAATATTCACAATTGGAGGAGGTGTTCCAAGAAACTGGGCGCAGCAGGTCGCACCTTATCTTGATTACATAAGGTACAAGTTTGTTGACAAAGGCGATCCCTCAAAATACATTGTCACTGACCTTGATAATCCCTACATCAAGCCTTTTCATTATGCAGTAAGAATCTGCCCCGAACCGGTTCACTGGGGCGGCTTGTCAGGTTGCACATATTCTGAAAGCATTTCATGGGGCAAGATTTTGCCTAAGTCGCGAGGCGGCAGGTACGCTGAAGTGCTATGTGATGCGACAATCGCCTGGCCATTAATAATAAAAGCCGTTTTGGAAAGATTGGGCAACGCCAAAGGCAATTGAAACTAAACCCTTATTTACAATGGCCCTTGTTGCATTTGATATGAGACCGACTTTAATATTTTCTGCTTTTTTGAGAATTCCTTCTTAGACAAGTATTTTTTACTATATTTTGATAATATTTCCTTGAATGCGTGAAACCATGCATCCTCAGAATCAACAAGGACACCATCCATGTCAAACAAGATAGCTTTAACTTCCCTTTCTTGCACGGTATCTGCCTCTTTTTTCAACAATTTCAAGCCTTTTTAATGTTTCCGCGCTTTTTTTTGCTTCTTTCTTATAAGCGTCAACAGCGCATTTAAAGCAATCTTGCCATATTCTGTAATGCTTTGACTCGAGTCCTTCTTTCAGCAAATGCAAGTCAACTGCTTTGTCTTCTGCTTTGTTTGAAAAAAAACTTAATCCAAAGTCTATAAAAAAAATTTCGGTTTTTAATATCATGTTTGATGTCGTAAGATCTCCATGAATTATCCCATTGTTATGTAAAACCGAAATTTTTTTCCCAATTTCACTGCACAAGTTTGTATGATGTTGCTTTTCAAGAATATCCTTAACCAACTTTCCATCAATCATTTCAATCACTAAATTTTCCCTTTCATCATTTTTGATTAATTTTGGGGCCGGAAAGTTCATTGCCTCTAATTTTTTTAGTATTTTTGCCTCTCTCCTTGTTCTGAAGCCTCTGAGCTTATCATCTATTTCCTTTATTCTGTAGGATTTTTTAAAGCGGTTTTTTAGAATTGCATTTCCTTCCAGAAATAACTTGGCTTCTGCTCCCTGTGCGATTAGTTTTTTCATTTTTATTTGGAATTTATCTTTTATACCTGTTAGACTTATGCAGCCTATCCGCGTTTAACCTTTGAAATCTTATTGAATCCTCGGTAAAAAACTGTTCCTGAATATCATCTCCGTAATCAATTCCAAAACTGCCATTCCTGTCAGTGTCGCATAAATTCTGATACCATGTTCTTCTGGGAAATTTTGCAACAGTAATTTCATCCCTCTTTGGACCAACTGGCCTTCTCCTCTTCCCGCTTTCATTCTGGCTTTTTATCTCTTTCCTGTATTTATGGTTTAACAGAATATAAATATTTCTTTTAGCTGCATTCCCTATAATCTGGCTAATTGATTCAATGCCTTCTTCTGAAGAAAAAGGATTATTAATGGCTATTCTTTCAAATTTTAAATGATACATTATTTCTTCAGCAATTGCCACCCTATAGAGGTCTTTCATCCTTTGGTATTTTTTTAACACCTCTTGAAAATGATTGCCGTCTGTTTCGTCTTTATATCTTCTTACTTCAGATTCAAATACGCTATAAACGATTCTGCTGGAGAGTGTGCTAAAAGCAGATCTAAGCTGTTCCCTAATTACGCCATATGTTAATCCAGTTGGAACTACCAGCTTTCCTTTTTTGTCATAATGCACTTCTTTAAGCTCATCTGTTATCCTCTTTCCAAGTACAGCTGCGCCAGGCCAATACATTGTCTGGGCCAGAAGTATAGTTTCCAGCTCTAAACTAATGAATCAATTTATAAAAATAGCCCCAGGCAGACTTTCGCTTTTTGTTTCGAACTGCCGCCAGAGCCTCTCTACATAATAAATATTCCAGAGGGCCCTATCCTTTTACGGCTTAATGAGACCGCTAGACGATGGGGCTATAAACAATAAAAGAATAAGCTTTGTTTTATAAGTTTTTACTTCTGCTCTTCCTTAATCTCAGCTTGCGCTTCCTTGGGCTTTTCTTTCGATTCAATTCCAAAATACCTTACCTCGCAAACTTTTAATGGATACATTTTGTTCAAAGCCTGTCTGATGCCATCTTGCAGCTTATGGCTAATCAGCTCATTCAGCAGCTCATCATATGCTGCCTTTTTTATGGTTTTCAGTAGAATGGCAACTATGCTGTTTCTCATCTTTGCTGCAATCGAGCCCTTTACATCAGCTTTTGTGATAACCAGCATCTTGACCCTTACCAAAATATTATCTGATGTTTCGCATGTAAAGGATAAATCCATTTTCTCGCTGTTGCGCCTTACAAATCTTTTGACAGTAGAGGGAATTATCCTATACCCAATTACTCTTGTGATGCCTTTATCCCCTTCAACTTCAACAACTTTAAAATGGATATTGACATTCTGCCTTTTGGTGTCGTTTGTGAGGTTCATCAAGCTGTGAGTTAGTGTTTTTCCAAGCATTTCCTGCGGCTCGCTCACTAGCGTTTCTCCCAAGACAATGTTGCCAAACTGCTTAGGCGCAATGATATCATACCATTGCTTTTTCTTTAATTTTAAAACTTGTTCTTGTGCCATTTTGACAAATAAAAAATTTAACCAGTCGAATGCGAGTGAGCGAGTTCGCAACGAGCTCACTCGCTCACATGTTACAGGTTAAATTTTTTCTAATTTTAGTAGCTACGTGAATAGTCAAGAGGAAGGGTATAATTTATAAACCTTTATATTTTTTAAATGTCAAGGTTAACAACTTCTTTTGCATGCATTTCTATGAATTTTCTTCTTGGCTCAACTTCATCGCCCATAAGCAAAGTGAACATCTTGTCGGCTTCCACCGCATCCTCAAGTGTAACTTGAAGTATTGTCCTGTTGCCGGGATCCATGGTCGTTTCCCACAATTGCTCTGGGTTCATTTCGCCCAAGCCCTTATATCGTTGTATTGTTGCGCCGTCTCTGCCGATTTCAGAGAGCAGTTTTTCCAGCTCTTCATTGTTATAGGCGTATTTCGAAAATTTTGCCTTTGTTATTTTGTATAATGGGGGCTGGGCAATATAAATATAGCCTGCCTCGATTAGCTGCTGCATGTGCCTGTAAAAGAATGTAAGCAGAAGTGTTCTGATGTGCGAACCGTCTACATCAGCATCAGTCATTATTATCAGCTTGTGGTATCTTGCTTTCTTTATTTCAAATTCTTCCCCAACACTTGTGCCGATTGCGGTTATCATAGTTGTTATTTCCTCATTTTCAAAGATTTTATTGAGCCTAGCCTTTTCAACATTGAGAATCTTGCCCCTTAGCGGAAGCACTGCTTGGAATTCCCTATTCCTGCCCTGTTTGGCGCTGCCGCCAGCAGAATCACCCTCAACAATAAACAATTCGCATTTTTCAGGGTTTTGCTCAGAGCAGTCTGCCAGCTTGCCGGGCAAAGAGCCGTGGTTCAGTGCGCCTTTCCTTCTTGTCAGTTCCCGAGCTTTCTGGGCAGCTTCTCTTGCATGCGCAGCATTTATGCACTTGTAAACAACTGCCTTTGCAATTTGCGGAGTTTCCTCAAGATAAGAGCCGAGGGTGTCATTTACAATGCTGTCAACCAATCCCTTTATTTCAGAATTCCCAAGCTTTGTTTTTGTCTGCCCTTCAAACTGCGGCTCAGGCACTTTGATAGATATAACTGCAGTCAGCCCTTCCCTTACATCTTCGCTTGTGAGCTTCATTCCTTTAAGATTGTTTTTTTCGATGTAATTATTCATTACTCTCGTCAATGCAGTTTTGAATCCGATTAAGTGTGTTCCTCCTTCATAAGTGTTTATCGTATTTGCAAAAGAGAAAAAATTTTCCTGGTAGCCGTCGTTGTACTGAATGGCATACTCAAACTGCACCCCATTCTTAGCCCTGCTGAAATAAATCACCTTATGCAATGGGTTCTTGTTCTTGTTTAAATACTCAACAAAAGAGACTATGCCGCCGTCATAATTGAATTCGTTTTTCTTGTCAGCTCTTTCGTCTTCTATGACAATCTTGATTCCCTTATTTAAAAATGCAAGCTCCCTCAGCCTGCTTGACAAAATTTCAAAGCTGAAGTCTGTTGTTGAGAATATATGCTCATCTGGCAGGAATTTTACAGTTGTGCCGGTGTCTTTCTGCTCAACATCGCCGATTATCTCCAGCTGGGTGAGCGGCTTTCCATAATTGTATTTTTGCTGGTATATCTTGCCATTCCTTTTAACTTGAACTACCATCTCTTTGGAGAGTGCATTTGTAACGGAAATTCCCACGCCATGCAGCCCTCCGCTCACTTTGTAAACTTTTTTGTCAAACTTGCCGCCGGCATGAAGCTTTGTCATAACAACCTCAACCCCTGACTTGTTTAGCTTTGGATGCATATCCACAGGAATGCCCCTGCCATTATCACTTACTGTTATGAAGCCGTCTTTTTGTATTGCGATAGAAATCTTGTTGCAGAATCCTGCCAATGCCTCGTCAATTGAGTTGTCAACAGCTTCATAAACAAGATGATGCAAGCCTTTGATGTCTGTTGAGCCGATGTACATTGCAGGCCTTTTCCTTACAGCGCTCAAGCCTGCCAGAACTTGAATGTCTTTTGCTTCATAACTTGATTCGCTTTGAGGCGTGCTCTGTTGCATATCCTGTGATTGTTCCATGTTAGTTTTCTATCTAAATTTCGATAATGTCAAAATAATAAAAACCACAAAGTTGAACGCGGGCATGCGAGCGTTCTCGCATGCATCTTTTTCGACGATAAAATTACCCTTATTTTTTAATTTTTAGAGAGCCTAACTATATAAACCTTTCGTTCCTAGAATGGCTTTTTAAGGGTTAAAATAGCTAAATTCTGCCATTTTAAAGTTCTTTCAAAAACCTACACAGACTTAGCTACATGGGCGCTAAGCAGCTATGCCGATAGAAACAAGATTCCAATTAAATTCTATGATGCTTGAATCCTATTCAAATACCCTTTCAATTCCCAAAGCTTTGGATACAGCATTAAAATCGTTTCTTATTTTTGTTGAAAATAACGTAGCAAAAGGCCCAGTGAATTCTTTTATCACTATTATGCTTCTTGGCAATCCTATCTGGTTGGCTCCTTCCATGATAACCTGATATCCCTGCCCGATTAACTCTTTGGTTAATTTTTCAACTAAAGAAGGAGCTTCGCTTATAACTTTATGTATTTCGTTAAATTTGTCTATCTTTAAGTCAAACTGCTGGTGAATTCTCACCTTTACCACCCTTCAATTGTCAAGATAAGCAAACCTGTCTATTTCTCCAGAGCCTTCTAATATTTTCTCACAGTCCCTGCACATATAAGGGTCGCTTACTGCGCCTTTCATAATCAAAATGCCGCAGTTAATGCAGATATATCTTGCCATTCTAGTTCCCTCTTTGCTTGTAAATCATGTAAATATTACTTACATAACTACAATGCATCTTCATATCCGCTCAAAAATGCTTCTTCCATTGGGCTAAGCTCATCGTTGTCAAGCATCGACTCACGCACTTCTTTTGAGTATATATTTATATCGTCGCTGCTTTCCTCTCTATCGCTGTAGCGTCTCTTTTTCAGCATTTTCTCACCCCACATCCACACTAGGGGATATGTTATATAAATAATTAATCTATATAACATATATAGTATATAAAAAATAAATAAGCATATAGTACAATATATTTTTGAATATCTATTATTGTTAATCACAATATTTATATACCTCTTAATATAGACAATTGCGTTGATTTATTATATTTGCACGCAATTGTCTATCTCGTAAATTGCGGCTATTTATTTCA
Source organism: Candidatus Woesearchaeota archaeon (assembly GCA_016192985.1). Taxonomy (GTDB): domain Archaea; phylum Nanobdellota; class Nanobdellia; order Woesearchaeales; family GW2011-AR4. The sequence continues at coordinate 17,736 of JACPTC010000026.1, forward strand.
ATTAATTACCGCAATTTACGATATTAAAAATTATCCTAATCATAGAGTTGCGACAAGAGGGGATACACTATTGATATCAGAAAATTGATTAGCTTTGGCAAAGGATCTTATATAGTCTCTATGCCAAAAGGCTGGGTTGAAAAAAATAACTTAAAAAAGGGAGACCTCATTTCAATAAATGATGAAGGATTTGAACTTGTACTTAGCGCCAATCAAAAAGAGGGTAAGCCTGATGCAAAGGATATAGATATAAACTCCAAGGGAAAGGGCCTAGACCTCCTGAAAGCAGAAATTATTTCTTCCTATTTAAATGGTTATGACACAATAAACATACTGTTTGACCACCATATTAATGACGCTCCAACAATAAAAGAGATAATAAGGAACCTTTCAGGACTTGAAATAATGGAACAGACATCCTCCAGAATAGCGGCAAAAAATCTCATTAATGTCAATGAGATTTCCATTAAAAACATCATAAGGAGAATGGACATAATAACAAGGGCAATGATGGAAGACTCAATTTTGTGCTGCAGGGGGCACTGCATGTATGACAGCATCCACCATCGTGATGTTGATGTTAACAGGCTTTATTTTCTGGGCTGCAGGGCAACTAAACACGCGATGGAAAATCCAAGAATTGCAAAATCGCTTGGCATTGACCCGTGGCATCTGCATTCTGATACATTAATAATAATGAGGATAGAAAAAATTGCTGACAGGCAGAAAAGGATTGCAAGATACTTGTGCACATCCAATCTGGGCAGAGAAACACTTGCGGAGCTTGACAATATGCACTCCCAGATAACTGAAGCATACAACAATGTTATGAAGGCGTATTACAATCAGGATAAGCAGGAAGCCATTAAAATAGAGGTCACCAACAAAGACAGAACGGCATCATGCGACAAACTTCTGGAAAAATATACACTACATCATACAAACTCAAAGAGTAAGACCATGAATTCAAATTTAGTTGCAGTGGCTAAAATTATTGAAAACCTCAAAGCAACAGCAGCTGAGATAAGGAATATTGCAAGAACTGTGCTTTGTTATGAGTAGCCATTCTATGGAACGGAGTAGCTAATCAATACCACTAATATCCCTCAAACACAATCTTCTTATTGTTTTTTTCCAAAATAGTTATTGTTTTGTTTGATCTCCTCACTTCCCCAACAACATCAGCGTCTTTTGCAATGTCTAAAATGTCTTCTGCATCCTCTTTATTGCAAACCACAAAAAAACCCATTCCCATATTGAATGTTTTGTACATCTGCTCATCGGTAAAGCGAGACTCCCTTTGTATCAAATCAAAAATTGGTTGGGGTTTTAAGGGGTTGTAAATTCTGAATTCAGCTTTTTCTTTTGCCCTGTTGAGGTTTTTCAATCCATATCCTGTGTTATTGAATCCAACAACATTAAAATTCTTTGAAATTCTTGCCATTGTTGCTGTGTAAATCATTGTTGGCTCTAATAAGATTTTGCCTATTGTTGAGCCATCAAACTTGTCGTCTAATGAAAAATTTCCTTTGTACTTTTTCCTGAATTGACCTCTTGTTTCAAAATCCCCATTGAGCAAATGATGCCTTAAATCCGTGTAGCCGTTAGAATGCGGGCCGGAACTTTGCAGCGCAATTATTTTTTGGCCTGGCTTTATTGTCTTATTTTTTATTTTTGATTTTTCAATAAAACCTACCATTGAGCCAACAATCTCAAATGCGTGCCCTGGTTTTGGGGAGCTTAAAAGCTCATCAACAGAAGCTGTTTCACCTTTGCCAAAATTTATTCTTACTGAATTTTTTAATATATTTGAAGCATTGCATTGCTCCAATCCCTTTGACATCCCTTTGACAATATCTCCAGTTATTGCTTTTTCCTGTATTTCGGATTGACATGATATGCAATCCATAAATAAGAACGGGCTAACTGAGCCTAATGTAGCCAAATCATTGGCAGACATTGCAACGCAATCAATGCCTATTGTACCGTATTCCTCCATCGCTACCGAAAGAATAGTTTTTGTTCCCACGCTATCAATAGCGCTTGCAATGTAATGCTTGGGAAAAACCTCGCTATTCCCAAACAATTCGGCAAACATTCCTTTGCTTTCTTTGAGCATATCTTTTTTTAAAGAAGGAGGAATTGCTTTTTTTATTGCCTCAACTGCTTTTGACTCCCGCTCCTGGTAGCTCTGATTCATGCTCTATTCACAACTATTTATCTTTATAAATCTTCTTATTTGGATTTTTTGTGTTTGTTATGCCTATAAAACTCAATAAAAACAGGCGTAAAAGATAGAACTATAATTATAATTATGACGACTGAAAAATTTTCCTTGACAATCGGTATGTTGCCGAAAAGGTAGCCGCCGAAGACAAATATTCCAACCCAGAGAATGCCGCCCGTTATATTGTATATCAGGAATTTTAGATAATTCATTTTGCCGACCCCTGCAACAAATGGCGCAAATGTTCTAACTATCGGCACAAATCTTGCCAGAACAATGGTTTTTGCGCCGTATTTTTCATAAAAGCGCTTGGTCTTGTCTATGTACTCTTTTTTGATGATTCTGCTTGGATGCTCAATTGCCTTTTTGCCAAGAAACTTTCCAATAGAATAATTCACGCTGTCTCCCAATATGGCGGCTGCGCTTAAAATGACAAATGACAATGCAACATTTAAAGAGCCCACTGCCGCGAAAGTGCCTACTGCAAAAAGCAAAGAATCGCCGGGAAGAAAAGGAGTTACAACCAATCCAGTTTCAGCAAACACTATAAGGAAAAGCAAAACGTATGTCAGCCCTCCAAAGCTTTGGATTATTGCGTTTAGATGCTTGTCAAGATGCAGTATCATATCAATTATTGTTTTGATTAGCACCATTGCTGGAATGGGTTAATGTCAGCTTTATAAATATTTTTGAATTTGCTTTTAAATTCCCATCACATTGTAGCCGGCATCCACAAAAATCACTTGTCCTGTTATTGCCTTTGACAGGTCGCTGCACAGGAATAATGCGCAGTCAGCAACCTCATCAGCTGTGATGTTTCTCTTCAACGGAGCTTTTGCAACATAATTCAGTAGCATCTCGGAAAAGTTCGCTATGCCAGATGCAGCCATGGTTGCGATTGGCCCGGCTGAAATAGCATTAACTCTAATCTGGTGCTCACCTAAATCATAGGCAAGATACCTTACGCTTGATTCCAGGGCAGCTTTTGCAACGCCCATTATATTGTATCCCGGAGCCACCTTTTCGCTTCCAAGATAAGTCATTGCAATTATAGAGCCGCCGTTTTTCATCATCGGAACAGTCCTTCTGGAGATTTCTGCAAGGGAATAAGCGCTTACTTCATGGGCAACCTGATAACCCCTCCTGTCAACATTCATGAACTTTCCCTGCAAATGCTCTCTTTTTGCAAATGCAATGCTGTGGATTAAAAAATCAACATTTTCAAATTCGTTTTTCACTAAAGTGAAAAACGAATTTAATAAGTCATCGCTGACAACATCGCATTTGGCATAAACTGGGTTGTTCAGTTCTTTCATCAGGGGCAGAAACAATTGCTCTACTCTCTCCTGATAGGCAGCTGCAATCCTGCAGCCAGCATCGTTAAGCCTTTTTGCAATATGCCATGCTATGCTTTTGTCGTTGGCTATTCCAAAGACTATCGCTTTTTTTCCTTTTAGGTCAATTGTGACTGCCATATTCATTTTCCTCCGCAAAATCAATGTTTTAAGATTACGCCGAAGAAATAATCTTGCTTTATAAATCTTGCTGAGTAGCCAAAGTTTAATAGGCAGCATTTGCATTTTATTTTTTAGTTATAACTCCAGCCACATGGAATATTGGATGCTTCTGCCTGTGCTGGACATATTTTGTGAATTTCATCAACTCATTGCGCCTTTCGATAAAAGAAAGGGTATTTGGAGATGGAGTTAATATCAATAATTCTTCTTCTTTTGTAAGATAAGTTGTATACCCTCCAAAATTTTGCCTTGATTTTGAAAAATCTAGAAAGAAATCAACTCCTTCTTTTTCTTTTTCAGCATCATGCAGCAATGTATAATTTCCAGCTTCAAATTTTCTGATTTCGTATATGATTTTATATTTTTTCATTCCTAAAATCCCCATTACTAAATAATTAAAATACCCTCCATTGAGAAAAGAGTCTATCGCATTCATAGAAGTTACTGAATACTTATACTTGTATGGGTTAAATTTCAAAACAAACCTCGAGCTGTGCAGCTTTCTTTGCAGCAAAGAAAATACGGATTTCTGGAAGAAATTGCCTAATCTTATGTTTTTGGGGCTTTGCCTGTTGTAAATTCCAGATGCACTTTCAATAATCGCTTTGTCCATGTATAATGTGTTAATTGCCATAAAACCAGCCGCCAACTGCCAATCTCCTTTTATTTGAGATAATCTCACCAACAGCATGAATTGATTTTTCTGAAACTTTGAAGCATGCAAACAAGTTGAACTCGGGGGCAATCTGCCTTGACGGCTTTTTCGGGTTTTTTATGTCAAAAAGCTGAAGCTCGCCGCCATCCTCTTGGCTAAGATTTGACAGATAAACAATATAGGCTATTTTTCTGCCTTCAACAACATCATCGTGAAACAAAAGGTAATCGCCTTGCTCAAAGAGATGCGCCTGCATGTCAATCTTTTGCGATAATCTTTCTTTTGTTAATTTTTGCATTAAGGAAATAAACTCATTTGATGACAGCAAGCCATAAAACTCCCTTATTGCTTTATTTTTGGAAGCTGCTAAATCGTTTGTATGGGAAAGAGAAAACAAATCCTTATCAACCTTTTCAAACTTTTCGCTTGAAACAGCATTTTTCAATTTAGAGATTTTGTCTTTTTTGAAAAAATTCCTTAATTCCAAATTAGGATATGGCTTCGATTTAATGAAAGTTTTGTTTATTTTGCTTATTTCTTTATTACTTAGGTATTTTGGATCGAGCCATTCATCAAGTTTGTTCATACCTAATTCAGAAATAGGCATTATTTTTAAACTTTCACAATTAATTTTTTGGAAAGATGTTTTTCAGTATGCTGGTATAACGGCGTATAGTTTGGAGTTCTCTGCAATATCATATAAAGAATAGTCAAGCCCTCTTCCGTTCGTTAACCTCAGAAAAAATTGCGTGAAACAAATGTTAATCTCAATCGTCGTGTCAATTTATTATAAGGGGGTTGCTGCCTTAAATCCTTAAATAAAAAGTGTTATCTGAAGAATTTCATAAGTATCTCTTTCTTTCAAATAAAAATTTTGCGATTATTGATAGGCCATAAATGACTATGCCTATAGCAAAGAAAATGTAAAATATTGCGAATAATTTCCCTGCATCAGTTTTTGGAACAATATCGCCATAACCGACTCTTGTTAATGTGGAAGCAGTTAAATACATTGCATCAATGAAAGACAGTTTTTCTATATAATAATAAACAAAACTTCCGGCGAAGAAAAGCAATAAAATCATGATACCCATATATACGATTCGACTTGGGCGATATTTAACTTCAATTTCTTTGAATCTGCCGAGTTCATCACTAGATGGGCGATATAAACTTTGCTTTATCCTTTTTTTGAATATTGCCTGATATTGCTTGCTTAATCTCGTCATATTGGACTTGTGCTTTTTTGCTAGGGCATGGATTAAATTTGATTCTTTTATAAGATAAGTAATCAATCCAAAAATCAAAATAACAGTAAGGAGGTAGTAGGATTGTCTTAGCCTTGAAAATATAATAAGATTTGGCAAAATAATCAATGATGCAAATAATCCCCCAAGAATCACCAAGTTTCTTAAAATCTTCTTCTCGTTAGCAATCTCAATTGGATACAGTTTAATGAAAAATAGTGAAATGTTCTTTAATAATGATAAGATTTTTTTTATAAGGTTATATGTTGGGAACAACACGGCTATTATAAAGAAGCCAGCTAACAAATAAATAAGTGTTTCGCTTTTAAGAACATCAATTATAATTTTGTTAAAGAAATGCCAAACAATAAAACCCGTTGCAGAAATAAAAAATAATGCTAAAAGATTATTGAGTATAGATTTCCATTCTACATTGATTTTATTCATACTTAACCTGTCTTTACTCATTAGCCAAGAAATACTATTAAAGTAATTTCTTGCAAGTCCTATATCTTCTAGCACACGAGATGGAGCAAATTTGGATATAAAATTGTAAATTGTCCCTGTATAATTGATAATAAGCACCATAGCAAGTGTCGAAAATATAATGAGTGCCGCCGTTATATCAACTAGCTCTATGCCCAAACCTGCTGCCTCTGCTTCTTTTGCGATTAACAATGAAAATTCTCCAACAGAAACCATAGCTAGCCCGCTAAAGACAGCCTGCTTACCATTAAAATTTGATAATAGGTAGCTTCCAAAACCAATAGATAAGAATTTAGCCAATATGCTTACAATCAAAAGGACAGCAATCAGAAAAAAACTGCCGTAAATCACTCTGAAATCAACTATAGTTCCAATAGAAAAGAAGAATAGGGCTGTAAATGCCAATATGAATGGATGCAAGGATTTCTCAAATATTTTTGAGTTTGGAAGAGACGAAACAATATTACCAGCTAAAAATGCTCCAACAGAGGGCGATAAACCAACAAAGTATGCAATATAACTCATTCCAGCACACAATCCGATGGCGGTGAAAGTGATAGTATCTTCCGCACTGTATTTTACAATCCATCCTATAAATGGCTTTAACAGTCTCTTTAAAATTGTGAAAAATACTGCCATTATTGTCAAAGAAATTACAAGTTCTGTAAATAAGTTGATGGGCGCTAACTCAGCTTTTGTGTTGAGGCTTGAAAAGAAAGTCAATGCAAAAACGCCGAATAGGTCTTCTAAAATCAAGATTGTGATTAACAAGGGAAGCTCTTCTCTCTTTGACATCCCTTTTTGCTCCAGTATCTTAATGACTATCACAGTACTGGTAATCGATAAAATAACACCAATATACAGTGCTGAAACAACACCAAGATTAAATATTATCGCTATAAGGTAACCAACAAGAAATACCCCACCTAATTTTATTGCAGCAATTGATATTGCTCTAAGCCCATAATTAAAAAGATGCTCCAAGCTGAATTCAATACCAATAGTAAACAAAAGTAGGATAGCTCCTATTTCAATAGAAGCTTCAATCAGTGATGTATCTTTGATAAATCCAAGAGAGTAAGGTCCTACTATAGCACCAACAATCAATAAACCTAATACAGACGGTTGTTTGAATCGCACAGCTAGAACACCACCCAATATTGAAAACAGGATAATCAAGCCCAATTCGATTGAAAATGCCATAATAAATTAAAGAAGGAGATTATATATAAAATTTACTCTAAAAATTTCATGGTGGTAACCCACCATAACGAAACGGCACATTGAAAGAAAATTAAATCTCAAATCAGCCTTTCCTCTTCCATCTGCCTCATCTTTTTTGCTTTTTCCTCTCTTTTTCTCTCATTGAAAGTTTTTTCCCCAGTCAATTTGTGGAAGTTTCTCATGCTGCAGAAATCCGGACCGCACATTGAGCAGAAATCAGCTTCTGTTCCAAGGTCGCTTCTGATCTTGCGGGTTGTTTCAGGATCAAGCGACAATGCAAATTGCTTTTCCCAGTCAAAATCAAATCTTGCCATGCTCAGCTCATCATCTCTGTCGCGGGCATGCGCAATGCCTTTTGCAATGTCAGCTGCATGTGCGGCAATCTTATAAGCAATTATCCCCTGCTTCACTTCCTCAGGCCCTGGCAAGCCAAGATGCTCTGCTGGCGTGACATAGCAAAGGTAGTCTGCTCCGTGCTGCGCAGCCACTGCCGCGCCAATTGCCGATGTAATGTGGTCATACCCGGGTGCAATGTCTGTAACCAAAGGACCTAAGACATAAAAAGGCGCATTATGGCAGTATCTTTTCTCTAATTCAACATTAAGCCTGATTTGATTTAACGGGATGTGGCCTGGCCCTTCTATCATTACCTGGCAGTCTTTTTTCCAAGCTTTTAATGTCAGCTCACCCAGTATTTTAAGCTCTTCAATCTGCGCAGCATCAGTTGCATCATGCAGGCATCCTGGCCTTAATGAATCTCCAAGAGAAAATGTTACATCATACTTCTGGAAAATATCGCAAATCTGCTCAAACTGGGTGTAAAGCGGGTTTTCCCTGTCGTGTTCAAGCATCCATCTTGCAAGTATTGCGCCGCCTCTTGAGACAATTCCTGTAATTCTGCTTTTTACCAAAGGCAAAGTCCTTCTGAGAATGCCCGCATGAATCGTCATATAATCAACCCCTTGCTTGGCTTGCAATTCAATCATCTCTAACCAATCTTCTGCTTTAACATTTTCAATCTTGCCATTTGCTTCCTCAACAACTTGATATGTAGGTACTGTTCCTATCACAATTGGAGAATTATCGATTATAGCCTGCCTTATTACATTAAGGTTGCCGCCTGTGCTCAAGTCCATTGCGGTGTCCGAGCCGTATTTAATGCAGCATTCCAATTTTTTGAGCTCTTCCGCAACGCTTGCCCTTATTTTTGAAGCTCCAATGTTCGCATTTATTTTTGTCTTTAAGCCTTTTCCTATGCCAATTGGATTTAATCTTTTATGGTTTATATTCGCAGGAATTATAATGCTCCCTTTAGAAATTTCATTTCTCAGCCATTGAGCATCAACATTCTCCTGCTCTGCAACATAGCTCATCTCTTTTGTTGTGATTCCGTCTCTGGCGTATTTAAGCTGCGTGCTCATGGCTTTGCAAAATTTTTTGAATTTATAAAGATTTGGTTTCAAATAGATAAATATTTAAAAAAGCAATGCAACGGTTTATTCTGTAAGATGGTAGACGGCGCACTGATTTTAGGAATAATCATCTTGGTGGGATTCATCGGAAATTTCTTTTACAGCAAAACAAAAGTTCCTGAATCAATTTTTTTGATGATAATTGGAATTTTGCTTGGCCCTGTTCTTAACCTTGTTTCAAGCGAATTCTTCCTTGACAATGCGTCTTTTCTTGTGTCTTTGGCGCTTGTAGTTGTTCTGCTTGAAAGCGGACTTACTTTAAATGTGTCCAAGATACTTAAGAATGCCCCAACTGCCTTTTTCTTTACAATTCTTGTGATGCTCAGCACAGTTGCTATTGTTTCTGCTGTTACAGTTGTGTTCTTTGACTGGCCCCTTGTGAATGGAATTTTTCTTGGAATAATTGGCAGCGGAACCACCACAATAACAATAACCCATTTAGTCGAGAAGCTTAGCATTGGCAGGAACACAAAAACGCTTTTAATACTTGAGTCAATAATCAATGACCTTACTTTGATTACAGGCGCCTCTATTCTGATTTCATTTATTGTGGCTGTTCCAGGCGAAGTTTCCATTCTTAGAACTATCTTCAATGAGCTTGTTATTTCAGTTATGCTTGGAGTGTCGTTTGCGCTTTGTTGGGCGTATATATTCTTAAAGTACATTCATGGCAATAAGCTCGGCTATGTGTTCACATTGGGGTTTGCGTTTTCAGTCTTTTCCATCACAGACTACTTCGGCTATAATGGCCCAATCACAATCCTTGTTTTTAGTCTGGTGTTGGGCAATTATTCAGCGTTGATTAATAAGCTTAAGACCTATGCCAAAATCTTGAGCCCAATACAGGCAGACATTTCAATATTAAGAAGCATAAACACCGAAATCACTTTTATTATGCGCACCCTGTTTTTTGTGTTCCTTGGTGTGATATTCAACATAGACTCCCTTAAATGGGGAATAATCATATTTGTAATTGTTATAGTTGTTGCAGAATTGGTGTCAAGGTATGTTGCAGCAAGAACCCTTGCTGTTTTTGAGCCCAAGTTTAGTAACTCTGCTCCTGTCATAACTACTCTTGTAGCCAGCGGCTTTATCTCCACTTTGCTCGCTTTTCTTGCAATCGAAGCAGGCATTAACATACCAAATCTTGCTGAAATAGTTCTTCTTGAGGTCCTGTTTACCACATTGTGGTCCATACTTGGCGCAGGAATCATTGAAATGTGGCTGGCAAAATCAAAAGTCAAGACTTATTAGGGGCAGTTACATTCCAAACTCCTTTCTCCAATGCCAGCAAATTTCCTCTGCTTTCTTCGCAGCAATTCCTGTATATTTCTCAGGATTGTTTATGATTTCCAGCTGCCTTTTAGTGAATTTTTTGAGATATTGCTGGATTGATTTGTCTTTTTTTACCAATTGAATCAAAGGCTTTTTTGACAGCTGCGACTCAATTGTTTTTTTCCTTACATATTCATGCGCGTCAGGATGCCCGCTTGCAGAAAGCAGTATGTAAAGCGGCTCAGCAACAATCATTGCTTTGCCCTTGTTAAAGTTTATTCGCATGCTTTGCCTGTCAACTGCCACATTGGACATCACTTTGCCCAATCTGGCAGCAGATATGTAGAATCCTGCCAGCATCTCAGGAATAAACCGCATTGAAGCTGAGTTTGTCAAATCCCTCTGGTGCTCTGATAGCTGGTCCATGTACATAGTCACCATGCGCGGCATAAACTCTTTCCACATGCTTTTCACATTCTCAAAGTTTATGGGATTTCTTTTCTGCGGCATTGTTGAGGAGCCGACTTGCTTTGCATCAACAAACTCCCCTACCTCTTCAATTTCGCTTCTTTGGAGGTGCCTCATGTCATCAGCAAGGTTGGCTAAAACCCCAAATGCAGAAACAATGCTGCTCAAGTAATCAACCATGAATTCTGCCTCAACAATCTGGGTTGATATGGGAGAGGGCTTTAAGCCTAATTCGCTCAAAACCTCCTCTTCAAATTTAACAGGCTCATTAAAAAATAATGAAGATGCGTTATATGCGCCGACAGCGCCTGCCATCTTGCCTCTCAGATTATTTGATGTTTTTCTTATCTTAAGAATTGAAGAGCCAAGCCTGCTTACATACTGTGCAATTGCAAATCCGAATGTTATGGGCTCAGCATGCTGGCCATGCGTTCTGCCCATCTGGATTGCGCTCTTCTCCCTTAAAGCTAAATTTATCAAAGCCCTTTCAAGGTTTAGCATTTCAGGCAACAAAACAGAATTTGTAAATTCCTTGTATCTCAATGCGTCGGCAGTTGCAATTATATCATAGCTTGTTGCTGTGAAATGCACAAAAGGCTTTGCTTCATCGCTTACCTTGTTTCTGATGCAATTTGCCAAAGCCCTTATATTGTGCCTAATTCTGTCTTCTTCAGCATAAACCTGTTCAGGAGTTACTTGCCTGCAGGCTTTTTCTATCTCATCAGCAATTTTGGCAGAGCAGATTCTATTTTTTGCAAGAATCTTCGCCAATGCAGACTCAGCCTTTAAGGCATATTTTATAAAGGCTGCTTCGCTTAAATAAGGCTGCAATTTATCAAAAATCTTTTTGTTTCTCCCATAATACCTGAAGTCAAGCGGGCTTATTGCGTCAAAAATATTAATTTTTTCGGCCACTAAATAAGGGCATTCAATGCTTTTATCAATGTTGATTAATTGCAGGATTTGCCTAGTTAGCTTGTTTTCCAGATTTAATACAATAACTTTCCGATTTTTTTCGCTGATTTCCCTCGCAAGGTTGTTTTTTTTAAATACCCTTACGCAGGCATGGACTTTTGCGGGTGAGCATTTTATGCGCTCTGCAATCTCCCTTATGTGCAGCCTTTCTCTTGACAGAATCTCAAATATCTGCAGGTTTATTTTTGTGAAGATTTTTGATAATTCTTCCATTTTGATATTAAAACTCTTACAATACTAAAACGTTTATTATTTATAAACTTTTCTATTTTTTA
>JACPTC010000022.1 GCA_016192985.1 Candidatus Woesearchaeota archaeon
CTGAAATTTCACAATGTTTAATATTTCATAGAAATTTCCGACATATGCGAAGCTGAATTGCGAAGCAATTCCAAGTTTATGGGGTAAACTGTTTTTTAGTCAAGCTTTTTGTGCTAACAAAAAGGTTGTGAGAAGAGAAACACCATTTTCGAGTGTAAAATCGTTGGGCTTATACGAACAATTTGTGAATCTTACATCATTTTTTCTTTAAAATTGCAAGGAGTAGTCCATTAGTGTCTTTATGTTTACTCTCTATGTCTTTCGCGTTATCGGCTAATACTATTCCGGATTTGGTTTCATCTTTATCAAAACTTACTAAATAAATCTTCTCCAAATCAAAATGAGCTGATGTAAGCTCTCTAATTTTATCTAACGTAAATAAGCTGGAATACATTGGTTTAGTCACTAACCTATATGCTGGATTCAAATCGCTAACATCACCATGTATGGAGTTTCTAGTTAATCCTGATGCTGCAGACCCCTCTCCCGTCGGCTCAAAAACTCCATTAAAGAAAGTTCCTCTAGGATAGCCCAATTGTTTCGATGGGTGTTCAAAATCAATAAATTTACCAACTTGCAAATAAAATGTGCCTCTATCGGCTAATATTCTATGCATTTCTTTAATTACTCTTTTCTTTTGTCCTTCTGGGATTTGGTCTAATGTCCATAACAAACTTACAACATCAAATGATTTATCATCATAAGGCAACCTTTCATTAATATCTCCTTGCTGCGCATTTATTCCTAATTTTGCGGCTTTTGATACACTACCTGCGTCAATATCTACAACGTGTAAATCTAATCTATTTCCATAAAGTGTATGAATATTATGGGCCCGACTACCGTCAGAGCCTCCAACGTCTAAGAATATCTCATATTTTCCTTTCCGCAAATCTTCAGCAATTAATCCATCTATTGTGCCATTAACCCTTGTAACATTCCTAGAGGTAATCTGGTTTCTAAGGCGATAATAGCTTGTAGCATGTTCTCCTATATTCAGTGCTAATTCTTCAGGAGTTGGAATATTTTTTGGATCCAATACGCTTCCAACCCTATATTGTTGATTAGTCATAAGCACGTTTATTCATAAGTATTATTTAAATCTTTCTATTTTTGCTATAAGCAAGTAGTGAAATTATTGTTTGGTCGTGTGGTGGGGCGAGTGGCGGCGGTTGGAATGATTATTGTTTTTGATTTCGTTAATGGAGCATTTTCACCAAAAACAGCAAATACATCAAAAAACCCCCAAATAACTCCTTATGAACAATAATAAGCTGTTTTAAGCCTTTTTTAAGCAAAATAAGCTTTTAAAAAGCAAGGTATTACAAGTAAAATATATATAAAAAGGTAATTATTAGCAATAAAATGACTCACGAAAGCAAAGACGACATATTTTTAGAGAAAGTTATATTATTTTTAGTTATTCTAGTTGGAGCTGTGCTTGTTTTCAACCAGTTTCAATTTGCAAAGCTCTCATCAAATATTTTCCTTAATTCAATATCATTTTTATTGATTTTGGTTCTGGTTGGTTTGGTTGTTTGGTTATTTTTGAAAGAGGAAAAGCATGAACATAAAGAGCATCATGATGAGCATATTGTACATGAGAAAGTTGAAAAAAAACCATTAACCTTTCATGAAAAACTAAGCTGGGGCTTTGTGGTATTCATTTCACTTTTGATTTTATTCAACCAGTTCCAAATATCGCAAGTAAATGCATTAGTTAGTGGAACTTCTTCATCAGTTAGTAGTTTTGTTAAAACTGTTTCATCTGGTTCTGTAAAGTTAGTCGGCTCTAGCAAAAGCAGTGTTGTAATAGGACCGCAAATTAATCCAGATGGCAGAACAACAAAGCTTGTCGAATGGTCCACTATAAGTGAAACGCCTGCTCCAAAAAGTACAGGCAATCCAACCCAAGACGCGATTGCAGCAGTTGTGCCAACTGGAACTCCTTTTTATATTTTGGAAGGGCCTGGAGCCGAAAAGGTAAAAGGGGCAACTTTTGATGACCCTTTAACAAGCCAAAAAGTTTGGGCATCTTTGCTTGGCTCAAGAAGGTTTGGAACTGCAAATGTCATCCAATTGACTCCAGAAGAAGAACAAAGATGGCAAAAACTTACAAGTGTTTTCACATGCGATTTTTGTTGTGGAGGGCCAAACAGCGTGACAACAATAAACAGATGTGGTTGTGCGCATAGCTATGCATGGCAGGGCATGGCAAAATTCTTCATAAAGTATTATCCAAATTACACTGATGAGCAGATACTAGGCGAGATGACAAAGTGGAAAGGGCTTTGGTATCCGCAAGGCATGATTCAGGATTACCTTGTTTACACAGGACAACAACCAGCTTCTATCTTAACCCATGGTGGCTCAATTGGGATAAAACAGCAATTCTTGCAACAAGCTTCTAACACTCAGCAACAAACTCATGCAACAGCAACACCATTAGATGAACTGCCTTCAATGGTAGGAGGATGTTAAGATTAAATAAAAGCAATAATAATCCAAATCTTTATAAATGATTAAATAAAACTAGTAAGGAGGTCAAAAATGAACAGGAATGTAATAATCGTGATTGTGCTTGTAGTTCTGGTTCTGCTTACAGCAGTTCAGGCAATACAGCTGAACAGTCTGAAGACAAGCATAAGCACAGGCAATGTTAATGTGGCAAGCGCACCATCTCAGGGCTCCGGCGCCAGTGTTCCTTCAAGCATACAGGATCTGCCATCAATGGTCGGCGGATGTTAGCAGCTTCATATTTTTATTTGTTTTTATTGTCAAAATTAAAAATTGAAGGAGGGGGTTAAAATCAATGCAAGAGCGATAGTATTGTTGGCTTTGTTGTTTAGCATCTTTTTGGTTGGATGCGCTCAAACCGGGACATCAGGCTACTCAACATACAACCAGCAGCAGCAAGGTCAATATGTCGGCGGTGGTTGCGGAGTTGCTCCTGGTGCTGATTATGAAGACACGCCAATAAAGGAACTAGATTCACTACATTCTAACTTGTGAAACCAAAATGGAGCTCACAAAAAGGGAAAAGCGAAAGCTTAGATTAGATAAGATAAGGCACCAAAGCCAAGAAGCACAAAAGGAGCACGAGCAAAACCTAGAGCATCAAACAAACTTACAGCAGCAACAAAAACAAGGCAAATCGAAATATAAATATTACACCATTGCAGGTGTTATTGGCGTAGTAATACTAGCTGCAGTTGCTTATTCAGCTTATTCGATTAACAAGCCCGGCCCATATGACAATTTTGCAAAATGCTTAAACGAAAAAGGAGCTGTTATGTACGGGGCAATGGACTGGTGCAAATACACACACGCCCAAAAAGCGATGTTTGGAAAATCGTTCAAATACATAAATTACCATGAGCATCAGGATTTGAATGGCATAAAGAAAACCCCGACATGGGTTATAAATGGCGCATGGCACGAAAATGTGAAGTCTTTAGCGGAACTGGCTGCGCTGACTGGATGTAAAATCTAGTTTAGGTATTGAAAAATGGACCCGGAAAAAAGAAGTACTAAAAAGTTTATTTCTAACCTAATCAGGCTTGAGAATGTTTTTGTGGGATTGTCCGTCGTGCTGGGCATAGTGGTAATAATCAATATTATACTTGCATTGAATATCAGCAAAGAATTGAAAAAAAATATTGAGGAAATAAGTCAAAAATCAAGACATGCAAAAATCGAAATCGTTCTTATAAAGAATTCCAAATGCAGCGGCTGCCTTGAAGTTTCAACAATTGCAGACTACCTAAAAAGTACGAACTCAAATATCACAAAGCAGACAACTCTTGAATTTGACTCGCAGCAAGCGATGGAAATCATCAGCAGATACAATATTGATAGAATTCCAACTGTTGTTGTTAGAGGAGAGATAGACAAGGCTAACATACAGGGCTTGGAAAGAAAAGAAGATGCATTGGTTTTAACAAAGCTTGATCCCCCGTATACAAATACAGCAACAGGGAAAATAGAAGGAATGGTTGCTCTTTATCTGCTCAAGGATTCATCATGCGGAAAGTGCAATGATATGCGCGTTTTGATAAACCAAATAAAGAGCGCAGGTGTTAAGATTTCCGAA
The DNA here is from genome assembly GCA_016192985.1 of Candidatus Woesearchaeota archaeon. Lineage (GTDB taxonomy): Archaea > Nanobdellota > Nanobdellia > Woesearchaeales > GW2011-AR4. The sequence continues at coordinate 4,094 of JACPTC010000022.1, forward strand.
GAAAAAAATATAGAGCTTAACAGCGAAGAAGGAAAAGACTTAATCAAGAGGTATAGCCTTGGCTTCGTACCCACAATAGTACTCTCAAAGGATGCCGCTAATTATGACATAATTGGACAGGCTTGGCCACAAATTGGAAGCAAAGAAAGCGATGGCTCTTATGTTTTAAGAGTACCTAATCCCCCTTTTGTTAACTCAACAACTGGAACATTGAGGGGCGTAGTCAATGTAGTTTATCTAGCCGATAAAAGCTGCGCGGAATGCTATGACGTAAACCAGCACAGGGAGATACTTGCAAGCCCGCAGAGCTTTGCATTAAAGTTTGAAGAAGAGGAAACATTGGACATAAGCGACCAAAAGGGAAAAATGCTTGTGGCTAAGTACAACATAACTCAAGTCCCAACAGTCATATTGTCAGGTGAAGCAAGCGTTTATCCCTCAAGCCGGGCATTAGGGCAATTCTTCTCTGTTGAAAATGACGGCTCTTACATCTTCAGGAAAATATCGGTTCTTGGCACTTACAAGGACTTGGCAGCAAACCAAGTAGTAAAAGCCAAACAAACAAGCGTTGAAGAATAGAAAAAAGAATAAATCTTCAAAAAATGAGAAGAAAAGACTTGGTTCTCTATATTATCATTTTAATTTTGGCATCTATGTTATTGTGGCAGTGGATTTCGAAGAGCAGCTTAATCAACCAAATTAGCCAGTTGCAAAGGCACAACAGCCAAATCCAGCTGATGACAGGCATAGGCCATCTTGGCTCAACTCATCTCCATGCAGACATCAAGGTTTACATAAACGGGCAGGCAATTGATTTCTCACAAAGCAAATATCAGCTAAAAAACAGCTTGATTCATTTTGAAGATAAAATTGGGGATGTGGCGCATACGCATGCAACTGGCTTGACTTTAGGCCACTTGTTTAAATCCATAGGAATCTATTTTAACAACGAATGTATTAACATTGAAGGCAAAAACTATTGCAATGAAAACAGCAAAAGATTAAAGTTTTATGTAAATGGGAAAATAAACAATGAATTTGACAACAGACTTATTGCGGACTTGGACAAATACTTGATTTCTTACGGCGATGAAAATGAGTCAGAAATTCAAAATCAATTAAATTCTATAACAAATTTGGCTCCAAGGTATAGTTTGCAGAAATGATTTCAGCTACTATTTTCAAAATCGAAATGTTTAAATACTACTTAGATAATGCAAAATATATTCTCAAATACATACTTGGGGGTTGCAGTAATGCCAAACAAAGAAATATTTAACGTATTTTTCAGGGAGAAGCCAGCCATGATGCTTGTTGAGCTCAAAAATGCAAAAGACGAGGTTTATGCTTCCTCGATAGCAAAGACAGTTGATTGCACTTATTCTCATGTTGTCAAGATTTTGCAGGAAATGCAGAAAGCTGGCTTAATAAATTTTGAAAAACAGGGGCGCTTGAAGCTTCTTTCCCTAACCAAAACAGGTCAAGAAGTTGCTGAAAAGATTGATGGTATAAGGGCTATCCTGTAACTGTAAAAATAAATTTAGATCATCTCCTAAGACTTTAGAATTTTATATTTACTTCTTTACTTATCATTTTTAAATATAAACTTTTATAAACCGATATCGTAAACTTCTTTAGTGCGTCGGTGGTCTAAACATGAAAAATGGGACATTGGCTATGACTCGAGCCTTCCAAGCTCGGTATCCGGGTTCGAAAATGAAAAATCAATAGATTTCATCAATATTCCCGGCCGACGCATTTCTTATCATTACTAAAACGGGCAAATCTCCTGCCCTAGCTTTCTCATCAATTCAAAATTCTCGCTGTAATCAACTGGAACATCTATTATTGATACAGTGTGCTCATTCAATGATTTTTTCAATATCCTTGAAAATTCATCAGCATTGTTTACCCTGTATCTTTTTGCGCCAAAGCTTTCAGCATACTTGATAAAATCAGGATTGTTAAAATTTATTCCATGAGTCTTTTCATGGTGTGTCTGCTGCTTCCATTCCTGAAATACGTCATGAGATTTTTTTGCAGCATCAAGAACTTTTTCTTTCGGCATTAATTCATATTCAGCAATTATCTCTTCTGTTGCCGGATTTATTGTTTTAAATTTCATTTTTTTCATATGAATCTTATTTTCGATTCATTAATTGTGTCGCTTCCTTCATCCCTTTTACATAATAGTATATCTTACTTAGCATCTTGTCTTTGCTGTTGATGTTTTTAGCGATTAAATCCACAATAGCGCTTCCTACAATTGCTCCATCTGAACCTGCCTTTATTACACTCTTAACATGTTCTGGCTTGCTCACACCAAACCCAACACATAAAGGATTATTTGTAAAATGCCTTATTCTTTTTATTAAGCTTAAAATTGACTTTTCTAAGCTTGATTTTGCCCCGGTCACCCCTAATCTCGATACAACATAAACAAATCCAGTTGCATTTTCTGCTATCCTCTTTATTCGATAATTGTTTGTTAAAGGACTTATCATAAACACTGTTTCTATTTTATTATTTTTTGCCTCTGTGATAATTTTGTTTGATTCTTCAATTGGCATATCGGCTATTAAAATACCATTAACCCCAGCATTTTTTGCATCTTTGTAAAATTTTTCAATACCCCGCTGATAAACTAAATTAAAGTAACTTAAAAGTCCAATTGGAATATCGGTATAGTTCCTTATTTCTTTTATAAATTCAAAAACTTTGTCTGTATTCATGCCATTATTTAAAGCCCTGACATCTGCAGCTTGAATAGTTGGGCCATCAGCTATTGGGTCAGAAAATGGCAGGCCAAGCTCAAGAATATCTGCGCCTGCATCAACTATTTTTTTTATTATTTCCAAGCTTGTTTTGTAATTTGGGTCGCCAATTACAGTGAAAGTAATCAAAGCCCCCTCATTATTTCTTTTTAGCTTTTCAAAAACTTCGTTATAAGATTTCATAGAATTTCCTCAATTTGATCTAAATCCTTGTCTCCTCTTCCACTGAGGTTGATGACGATGATTCCGTCCCTTTTCATTGTTTTTGCTATTTTTAAGGCGTAGGCAACCGCATGGGCAGACTCCAAAGCTGGAATTATTCCTTCCTGTCTGCTTAGTATCTTGAACGCTTCCACAGCTTCTTTGTCTGTTGCATAATAATATTCTACTCTTTTTATCTGCCTTAGGAAGCTATGCTCTGGCCCAACTGCACAGTAATCTAAGCCTGCAGCAACTGAATAAGTGTTGTGAATCTGTCCGTATTTATCCTGCAGCACATATGTTTTAGTGCCGTGAACCACTCCACACCTGCCAAGTTTTTTATCGCTGAACCTTGAAGCATGCTTCCCGCTTTCGATGCCTGAGCCGCCTGCTTCAACTCCAGCCAATTTTATGCTTTTGTCCTTAATAAACTCATTAAAAATGCCAATTGCATTGCTACCTCCACCTACACACGCAACAATCAAATCAGGAAGCTTTCCTTCTGCTTCTAAGATCTGTTTTTTGGTTTCTTTGCCTATAACGCTCTGGAAAAATTTTATCATTGTGGGATATGGATGAGGCCCGAGAACAGAGCCCAGCAGATAATGCGTATCCTTTATGCTTCCAGTCCAGTCTCTGAGTGCTTCATTAATCGCGTCTTTCAATGTCTTGGAGCCGCTTTCAACAGGTATGACATTTGCTCCCAGCAGTTTCATTCTGAGAACGTTTAGTTTTTGCCTTTCAATGTCCTTTGCCCCCATATAAACATCAGTTTTAAAATTAAGTCTTGCGCCTGCAGTGGCAACTGCAACACCATGCTGTCCGGCGCCTGTTTCTGCTATCAGCCTTTTCTTGCCTATACGCTTTGCAAGCAGAGCCTGTCCAATGGCATTGTTTATCTTATGGGCGCCTGTATGCAGCAAATCCTCTCTTTTTAGGTAAATTTTACAGCCAAACTCTTTGCTTAGATTTTCACAAAAACTCAGGGGAGTTGGCCTTCCAGCGTACTTTCTTAGCAACCCATTCAAATCCGAACTGAATTTTTCATCATATTTTAATTTTAAAAAAGACCTTTCCAATTGCTCCAGCGCAGGCATTAATGTTTCAGGCACAAAAATTCCCCCAAAATCTCCAAATTTTCCCAGCGATTTCATTTTGCAGCCTCAATAAATTCCTTAATCTTATTGTAATCTTTCTTACCTGGGCAAATTTCTGTGCTACTGCAGGCATCAACAGCATATGGCCTGACTTTGTTGATTGCCAGCTTAACATTATAAGCGTTTAACCCTCCTGATAAGAATAGTCTTCTTCTGTCAATGCGCTTGGCAAGATTCCAGTTAAACTTAGCTCCTGTGCCCCCATAATATCCTTTTTTATAGGAATCCAGCATTATATAATCAGATTTATATTGCTTTGCCTTTTCAATTTCTTTGCTGTCAATTGCCCTAAATGATTTAATTATCTTCTTGCTCAATAATTTTTTTAGATTAATGACGAATTCCCTGCCTTCATCACCAGACAACTGGATGATGTCTATATCACAGGCATCAGCTGTTTTTTTTATTTTACCAACATTCTCATTAACAAATATTCCCACTTTTTTTACGTTTTTAGGCAGCTTTTCCATAATATTTTTTGCTTTGGATATGCCGATGTATCTTGGGCTGTGCCTGTAAAAATTAAACCCTAAATAATCTGCGCCCAAGTTTACGGCATTTATGGCGTCTTCATAAGCCTTAATTCCACATATTTTCACTTTTGTCATTTTATTAACGATAATATTTCTTCTTCCAATTTTTTAGAATTCATAAATAAAGTCCCGACAAGTATAGCTCTAACTTTTCCTTTTATCTTCGCAACATATTTTTTCGATGTGATGCCGCTCTCGCTGACAATAACCCTGTCCTTAGGCACTTTGCCCATTAGGTTTAAAGTTGTGTCTGTATTAATTTTCAGTGTATTAAGATTTCTGTTGTTAATCCCTATGATAGTTGCATTAGTATCCAAAACTTTATCAAGCTCTCTTTTTGTGTGGACTTCAACCAGACAGCACATTCCATAACTTTCAGCTATCCTGATAAAAGAATCTATCTCTTCTTTGGATAAAACGGAAGCAATCAGCAAAATCGCATCTGCATTATAAAACCGCGACTGGTAAACTTGGTATTCATCCAGTATGAAGTCTTTTCTCAGTATGGGCAATCTTGTCAGTTTACTGGCTATTATTATATCCTGCAAATCCCCGCCAAAAAATTTTTTGTCGGTCAATACAGATATGGCATCCGCATATTTGTTATATTTCTCTAAGATTTGTTTAATATCAAACTTATTTTTATTTATATTTTGGGATGGTGACTTCCTTTTTATCTCTGCAATAAGGTTCAATTTGCTATTTGATATTGCTTTTTTGAAGTCTCTTTCAGCACTTCTTAATTTATATTTAAAGCTTGACAAAGTCAAGATCTTCTTGCTTTTTTCAATTTCCTTTCTTTTATTTTCAATTATTTTGCTTAGCATTTTCGTTTGTGAACTTAACCAGCATATTCAATTTTTCAAGGGCTTTTCCCGAGTCTATGGAAAAGGCTGCAAGCTCAATGGCATCTTTGTAATCCACAACAATTTCAGACGCCAATAATGCAGCAGCACTATTCAGCAGGACAACATCCCTTCTGGGCCCTTTGGCGCCATTTAAAATGTCCAATATTATTTTTGCATTTTCATGCTGCGAGCCGCCTGAAATTTCATTAATGGAGCCAAGCTTAAAGCCAAAATCCTCGGGATTTATAAGATAATTTTCAATTTTATCATTTTTAAGCTCACAGACTTTTGTTTTGTTGCATGTGGTTATCTCATCCAAGCCATTTCCATTTACGGCAATGACGCGCTTGCTGCCCAAGTTTTTTAGCACATGAACCATGTCTGTCAATAAGCCCTCATCAAAGACGCCTATCAATTGTGATTTAGCCTTGGCAGGATTTGTCAATGGCCCGAGTATGTTAAAAACTGTCCTTATTCCAATTTCTCTTCTAGCATTGGATACGCGCCTCATTGCAGGATGGAATATTGGAGCAAACATAAAACCTATGCCAATTTCTTCAATGCATTTCTCAACCTGTTTTGGCTGCAGCTCTATGCCAACTCCCAGCTCTCTCAACACATCAGCACTTCCGCATTTTGAGCTTACTGCTATGTTGCCGTGCTTTGCAACAGCAGCTCGTGCACCGCTCACAACAAAAGCAGAAGCAGTTGATATGTTGAATGTGTTCGATTTGTCGCCGCCTGTGCCGCAGGTATCAACCAAAAATTTGGTTTTCGGATTAATAGAATTGGCTTTCTGCCTCATAATTTTTGCGCAGGCTGTAATTTCGTCTATAGTCTCACCTTTGATTCTTAAAGCTACAAGAAAGCCTGCTGTCTGAGCATCTGTGGCTTTGCCTTCCATTATCTCATTCATAACCTGCTCTGTTTCATTCTGCGTCAAATTTTGGCTTTGGATTAGTTTGGATATTGCTTCTTGTATCACTTTATCTCCTCCAGCAAGTTTTCTATTATACGCCCGCCGCTTGGGGTGAGTATGCTTTCAGGATGGAACTGAACACCCTCAACGGACAATTTTTTGTGCCGAACACCCATCACTACATCAGTGTCGCTTCTCGCGCTTACTTCAAGCTCATCCGGGATTTTCAATCCAGCCAAAGAATGGTATCTTCCAACATGGAAAGGGTTTTCTATGCCTTTGTATATTGTTTTTCTGTCATGGATTACTTTAGATGGTTTGCCATGGAAAATTTCAGGCGCTCTGCCAACTATCCCATTAAATGCTTCTATTATACACTGGTGTCCAAGACAAACCCCGAATATTGGTATTTTGCCAGAATAGTGCTTAATTACTTCTATTGAAACCCCGGCATCTTTCGGCGCAGAAGGGCCTGGCGATATAACTATCAAGCTTGGATTTATTTTTTTTACAGTCTTTTGGAAATCCGCAAGGCTTATGCTATTCCTATAAACAGAAACCCTGCAATCCCTTTTTTCAAACTCATCAACTAGGTTGTAAGTGAAAGAGTCAAAATTATCAATCATAATTAATTTCATTTTAATCCCCTGCCAATTCTATTGCCTTTAGGCATGCATAAGCCTTCCTTTCAGTCTCTATAAACTCTGACTCAGGGTCGCTATCGTAGACAATTCCGGCACCCGCCCTTATACAAGCCCTATTACCTTTGATTCTGATGGACCTTATTGCAATTGTGCTGTCCAAATCTCCGCTTGGCGTCACGTAACCGACTGCTCCGCCATAAAATCCCCTCTTTGTTTTTTCATAAATCCTCAGCAGCTTCATTGCTTCTACTTTTGGGGCGCCAGTTAAAGTGCCCATGTTCATAGAAGCTATGTATGCGTGCAAGGCGTCTAAGCCGCCCTTTAAAACACCTTTAACATTGGAAACAAGGTGCTGCACATGGGAGTATTTCTCTATGACAAAAGGCTCATCAACGTATCTTGTCCCTGGCTCTGATATTTTTGCTACGTCGTTTCTTGCCAAATCCACAAGCATTATGTGCTCAGAAATCTCCTTTGCGTCTATTTTAAGTTCAGACTCGTACCTTGAGTCGAGATCAGCGTCTATCTTATTGTTTTTTAAGCCTCTTGGCTTTGTGCCTGCTATAGGCCTTATCTCTGCAATCTTCTTATCATCACCCTGCACCCGCAAGCTCATTTCAGGAGACGCGCCAAGGAAAATGCCAGACTCGCTGTTTATGTAAAACATGTAAGGGCTGGGATTAAGCTCTCTCAACTTTTTATAGACTTTAAGCGCATCTTTATTAAAATCCAAGCTTATTGTCCGTGAAAGGACTGCCTGAAACACATCGCCAGCTTTAATATGCTCTTTTATTTTTGTAACAATCTCTGTAAATTCCTCCTTGCTTGTGTCAGTTTCAGTTTTTTGGCTTTGCTTGTGATTGTTTTTTGCAGCGTTGCTTTTTATTTTTGGAATAATTTTGCCCATTGCCTTTTTGTAGCTATCAATTTTAGAGACGCATTCATCATAAATATTGCTCCCGCCATCAGTTACTAGCGCATTGGAAACAAAAAAAGTATTGTTTTTCTTATGGTCTATCAGGAATAAATTATCCAAAAAATAAAATAGATAATCCGGGTCATTTATTGCATCAGCCTTGTTTTTAGGCAAATCTTCAAACTGGTCAATAAAATCATATGATATGCATCCAAAAAGCCCTGCGTATGGAACAAAAGGCTTCAGAGTTGGCCTGAACTTGAAAGCAATCTTTCTTATTATGTCCATATGATTAGCCAATTTCAACCTTTCTTCTTCGCTTACATTTTTTCTTTTAGGCTTTAATTTTCCGATTATCCTGCCCTTTCTGTACTCAACTTCATCACAAAATCCAAAATCGTGCTTTAAGAATTCAATGAACCTAACCCCAACCTTGCTTAGTGCAGTCACCTCGAAGTTTTCGCTTTGTCCTGTAACCTTTAAGCAGGGATCAGCACTGCCTAAGCTTTTTTCACCGTACTTCGGGATAACATCTGCAGACTCGAACAGAATTGAATTTTTTTTATTACCATAATCAGACAATTTTGCAAAATATTCAACCGGCTGCAATGCGTGCGGCATTTCTTCTACAACAGGCACAATGCTTCCAATCTTTGCGTTTCGTATTACATTATGTGCAGCGTTCATTGTCTCCACCAAAAGATATGCAAATCTAGGTCCAAGAATATAAATATTGTGACATAAAATAGTTAAATTTATAAATTAAGACATACTTAAGTCTTTTATGACACAAAAAAGGATATCAGACAAAGTAAACTCCTTTCTGGATAACGATTTTGTAATACGCAAATGTCTGTTTAAAGGTGTCCTGAGCTTGAGGGCGCTTTCTAGGCACATAATCAAGAAATGGGGGTTAAAAGAGAAAAATATGGACGCTGTTGTTAGTGCTATTAGGAGATACAAGAAAGCAGAAAAAGAGGAGGGTGATGAAAGGCTAAAAAAGCTTTTCTTAAGAGTTGCCGTAAAAACCAGAAGCGATATAGTTGATATACGGGTACAAAAAAATAAGAGGAGCGTTGAAAGCATAAGCAAGCTGAACTCTATTGTTGATATAGAAAAAGGCGAAATCATAAGGGTGATTCAAGCAGAACAGAGCATAACAATCATTATAGACTATAAGAATCTGGACAAATTTTATAATATTTTTGACAAATCACATTGTATATCAGTAGATAAGAAGCTAGTTGAGATAAATCTACAGTTTACGGAAGAAGCCCAGAATGTCAGAGGCATAATCGCCTTGGTAACGTCCAGTTTGAATGCAGAAGGCATTAACATTGTCGAGGTTATGAGCTGTGCGCCAGAGCTGCTGATTATTGTCAAAAAGGAAGACTTGTTGAAAGTGCTGAGTGTTGTGGATAACCTGCCTTCTCTGATATAATAATTTTATTCCCTTAGCATATTCTCGTATTCTTCCTCTTCAGCCACTTCCTCGGCAAGCAAATCCTCTGCAAGCTCATGCGTCACCAAATCCTTGCCATGGGTTTTGTGTGCCAAATCGTTGTATAATTCAATAGCGTGCCTTTCCATTTCCAAAAATATTTTGACAAAACCAGCAGTATCGCTCCTATTTTTTGGAAACGCAACTTTGCCAAATCCTGCAAGCTTTTCAATATCCTCCATCGCTGATGGCGGCTCTCCTCCCAATTCCGCAATCCTTTTTGCTATCTTGTTTGCATGCTCAAACTCTCCCTCGGCAGCTTTCTTGAAAATTTTAGAATACACTGTTGTCCTATGCCCTGACAAAACATTAGAAGCCAGCGAAGCATAATAGTGCACAACCCATTCAAAAGCGTACGCTTTGCTTAATTCATTGATAAGCCACCCATGATCAAGTTTTGCAATTTCTTTTCCTTTTTGTCCCATAAAATCACCCCGACAATCAACTACAATCTTTCTAAATCTTTAATTAGCTGCTTGTTTTCAAATCTGTCCTTGGGAGTAGGCATCATATACTTAAATCTTACTATACCTTCCTTGTCAATTATAAAGTAAGCCCTTTCGCTAAAGCCTTCTTTCCTTAAAGTGCCATATAATTCGCATACTTCTCTGTTAAAATCACTTAATAGTGGAAAATTCAAGCTGAGCTTATTTGCAAACTCTTTATGCGAGTATTTGCTGTCAACGCTTATGCCCAAAACTTGCGTATTTAATTCACTAAACTTATTTAAATCTTCCTGAAAACATCCAAATTCAAGAGTGCAAACAGAAGAGAAGTCAAATGGGTAAAATGCAAGAATCACATTTTTACCCCTAAAATCGCTTAATTTTCTTTCATTTCCATCCTGATCCGCTAAGGCGAAGTCAGGGGCTTGCTGTCCAAGTTCAGGCATTTTTATGGAGTAAAACCACTAAATTACCAATTGCTTTTGTCATTATTGGCTTAAATAAGGATATTTCTCATTTGGATCAAAATATCTTAGATTGCCCCTCACCCAATCATAAAAATCAACTTCTAAAAATATTAAAAACCTTTCAAATTCTTTTTTTGAAAATTTTATACCAATGTGTTTGCAATGTTCTCTATACATTGACTCAATTTCTTCGATAGTCATATTATATTTTGATACATTTAATTCATCTCTTCCAGATTATATGACCATTGATGCCATGCCTTTCATAGGTTTCCAAGATTTCAGCACAAAAATTTATAATTTCTTCATTGCGTTCAATTTTTGCCAGTTCGTATAGATTGATAAACATTTTCTTCCCTGTTTCTGTTTGATTAAGAGTTTTCTTTATGAAATTATGCTGAGCGCATAAGACTTGTCCATTTTCAATGATGGATTTTCCTCCTAAATATCTTGGTTTGATGTGGTCTGCTTGGATTTCAACTCCATCAGCTTTGCCTCTTCCACAAATCACACACCGATAATTATCGCTTTTAAAGAATAGTCATTTTTTCATTATAAATAGGTATTTGAATCCACGCAAATAGAAATTATTTTTTATTGCTCTTTGTTTCCATAAAGAAGTGTTTGAGGTTTGGTTTCGTCTAGTCAAACAAACAATATCCAAAGGTTTAAAGTATTTTTCCAGCATTTGATAAATTTTAATTCCGACAGGGATAAATCCAGAATTACTTCTCCAATGGTCTCCGATAACCCATGAAACAATCTTGTCTTTTTTCAGTACCCTCTTTATCTCTATTGCGACTTTTTCCAACTCTTGATAAAATTCTTCTTTTTCGCAAGAAATTTTGCCGATACAGTTTGGATCGTCAGAATATTTTATATTATCCCCATACGGAGAATCAACAAAAACCATATCAACAGAATTATCTTTTAGAGGAACTTTTCTAGAATCATTTTGTATTATGTCATGTCTTGTAGGAAAAATATCATAGCCAATTACTTTACGATTTTCTTCTTTGCAGACATCAATAGTTGTACCGCTTCCGCACATTGGATCCACTATTAAATCTCCTTCTTTAGTATATCTCTTTATCAAGTTATAAATAACTCCTGCTGGAGTAACTCCATTAAATTTCCAATTGCCCTTAGGATTCTTACCATAACTCTGTTTTGGAAAATCCCATAATGTAGTCGGCTCAAGAATCAAATCTTTAGGCATTTTTTCTGTTGGAAATAGTGTTTCATAATGATTTGATATATTTCTGTATGGAACTTAATATTCTTTCCATACTCAATTTTTCCCAATTCCACTTGCCCTAACAAAAGAAGTTCCCTATTTCTCACAACATTACGAGGATAAACTCCTTTAATATTGGGTTTATTTTGTGTACTCTCATAAATGAGTCTTTTCCATTCATCTCGTATTTCTTGTTTTTTCATAGCAAAAATCACCTCAACAATTTTCTCAAATCTTCTATGAATTTATCAAACATTTTTATTTTGTCACTTTCTTCAATTTTTGCCTCTGTCATAACATAACTTCCATCGGTGTCTGCTTCAACTATCGCTCTGGCTTTTTTAGTAGGAAACTGCTTTGTTAATGTTCCGTCTTCATCAGGTGTAAAGAAAAATACTTTTATGTGTCTTGTTAGCGCATCATTTTTTATCTTTAGATTCCAATATCCAGTCTCCGCAATTCTTTCTCTTAATGTTGATTTGCTGGACAAGACAGCTAAAATTCTACAATCTTTTGGATCATAAATTACTAAATCCGCATCTGGAAGATGAAATCCGAATTTACCATAGTCAATAGCCAGATTCTTCTTAACTTGTTTGAGTTCTAAAGATAAATTTTTTGGATGTGTTTTTTCAAATTTCTTACCACTAACAATTTTAAGCCCTAATGAAATAACCTCTTCTTCTATGATGTGTAGTATCATCTTTTCCAAGGCGCTTCCCTTAAACCCTTTCCATGATTGCTCATGGTCCTTTTTCTTTGTAGGATTTTTCTCCCAATCTTGCTTATGCAAAATCTTTGCTTCTCCTAGGAGTTCTGAAATGTGTTTATAAGCATCAATGCCATGCTTCTTTTTCTTTTCTTCGTAAAGCTTTACCAAATCTGCGAATTCCAACTTGATTACCTCATAGTTTTTCCATTATTAAAATATATTCATAAGCATAAGCCAGCCTGTTAGCTTCTCCTGTTGAAGTAAACCTTCCAGTTTTAGAATCTCTTGTTTGTGGCAATACTTTTGAGGGGATTCTTCTTTTTATGATTTTATGTATTCTGAATCCCAAAAGTATCATCACTTCTGTAAATACTTCTGCGTTGAGTATGGGGACTTTCTTTAATTCAGTATTGCCTATAACAATACAAACTCGTCCTTTTGGTTTTAAAACCCGGTACATCTCTTCAAAACATTGTTGCATCTCAAAAAAATAATTTCTTACTGACTCTGCTTCTTTCTTTGATTTTTTGCTTAATTCTTCTATCTCTTGTTTTGCTAATTTGCTTTTAATCCCATTATGGTCAAATTCTTTCTTACGAATCGAACCTATAAATCCTTCTCTAAATTCATTTACACTTTTAGTGTATTCTAACCACAAAGCAGTAAGCTGATGCAAATCTGCATATTCGTAAGAAGTGACATAAGGCGGAGAAGTTACAATTAAACTTACGGAATTATTTTCCGCAGGGAGATTTCTTGCATCTGCCTTTTTTATATTTAAATAAACTTTCAAATTATTTTTTATATTAGCTGATAAAATATCCCAATAAACATCATTCCCCCTAATCATTTTTTTAATCTGTCTTGAAAATAAATTCGTCGGAATACCTATTTTTTTGTTAAGGTCTCTTGTTGGTTTAATGCTTTTCATTAACCAAATAGACGCATTTTTTAGGATATTTGAAAAAGCACACAAACAAAAATCACGAATATCTTTATCTTTTATAGAATCTATTCTTCCCAAAATTGTGCCTAATTCCTCTCTTAATTTTTTATCAGGAAACCAGTATTCGATTCTTTCGTTATTTGGGATTATAGGCGCAATTTCTATTTTTGATAATGTTTTTTGATGATTATTTCTAGATTCAAAATATAACTTCAAGTCATATAATACCTTATCAGTTTCATTTTTTAATTTATCTGGGTTAATAGGATTTGTTTTGACTTTAGAGATTAAATAAGCAACAGGGTTTATATCGACTCCTACAGTTTTTCTTCCAGAAACTAAAGATTCAATAAGTGTTGTTCCACACCCCATAAAAGGGTCACAAACTATCTCGTTTATCTTTGTGTTTTCTTCAATACATCTCTTCGCTAATTGTGGGATAAACTTAGCAGGGTATTTATGAAAACCATGGGTAGCATAAGAAGTATCTTTTTGCGTTAAATCTTCAAAAACCCAGCTAGGGTCTTCTGCTAATTGTTTAAAGATTTGAGTTAATTCAGATTGCATGTTTGGAATAGAATTTATTACCTTTCTTTTCTCTATGTTGAATAATCTAGAACCATCCTTTTTTGCCAACTCCTCAAAAAGTAATTGCATTTTATCCTTTTGCTATACTGTAATATCCCTTTTGTTAATTTATTGCCAAAATACAACTTTCTCCCTGAAATGTCCAAATGCCATTTGTCCAATCAATAAATTCTTCTTTAGTTAAATCCAAACATTTTTTAAGCCATTTTGCACTAAAATCCAAATATTCTTCATATGATGAATCGTCCTTATGCAAGCTATAATCAATATTTACATTATAAGGAGGGGAAGTTATAACTAAATCGACTGAATTGTTTGGAATTAAACTTGCGGCTAATATGTCATCATTTAAAATTACTATTTTAGCATTTGAGAAATAAACATTAGAAATATTTTTAGACGCTTTTGCTTTATTTTCTTTAGAATAGTCAAGTTCTACGATGGTCATTTTATTTTTTTAATTAATCCTAACTAAATAAAGAGTATAAGCTTGTTTAAAAGCTTTGTGTGAGCAGATGTCCAGTGCAGTTATGAGAATTCTTTAACTTTCTTAGAATAAACCGCTAATACTCGAAGCTCTGCCCGCAGCCGCACCCGCTGCCACTTTTTACGTTTGGGTTGCTTATCTTAAAACCCCCGCCTTGAAGCGAGTCAACATAGTCAAGCTTTGCCCCTCTCAAGAACTGCATATTTTCACTGCTTATGATGATTTTGGCTCCCTTATCTTCAAAAACTAAGTCTAGGTCTGTTGTATTATCGTCAAGTTCGAGACCGTATTGAAATCCCGAGCAGCCGCCGGGCACGATCTCAACTCTCATTCCAGAGCCTTCTTTGTTGTTTTCTTTTAGAATTTCTTTGAGCTTTTCAGCTGCCTTATTTGTGATTATGAATTCCTTGCCTTGCTCAAGCTTTGACTCCTCAACAGCAACATTTAGGCTTTTAATTACCACATCAACTTCTTCATCGCTCATTCCATGGCCTTTAAATCCCTGCTCAAGAGTTTCCAAGTAAGATACGTGACAGCCGACGCAATGCACACCCGCAGATTGCAATACTTCTATGCAGGCAGGGTATTTTGCTACAACATCGCCTATCGTCATTTCCTTTGTAATCAAAGGTTTGATTTTTACTTCTTGCTCCATTTTAATTACATTATGGGATTATTGTACAGTATATATAAATCTTTTTGTTATTTCAGTGCTGTTCAATTGGAGTAAGTTCTGGGCTGTAAGGCAGAAGCTTATCATCTTTATGCTACGATTCTTCTCAACAACGCGCATTGTAGACGGATATTATAAAAATTAATTTCATAAACCATAGTGTCCAAAAACAGTGTTACAGTCCGCCCATTTGACTTGGCTTCAGTGGAAAATCAAAAGATTTATATTTAAACATCTAAACTTAATTAATTGTTAAAGAGGTGGTATTTTGGGCAAAGGCAAAAAATTTGTTCTCTGGTTTGACGAGCTTGCAATAGATGATGTGGCATTAGTTGGAGGGAAAAACGCTTCTTTGGGCGAGATGCACAGAAATTTAGCCAAGGGAGGAGTGAAAATTCCGAATGGCTTTGCAGTCACTGCTTATGCTTATGATTACTTTCTTGAAAAAGCCGGAATAAAAGAGGATATAAGGAAAATCCTTCAGGGATTGGACACTTCAAGTATTAGAAACCTGACAGAAAGAGGGAGAAAAGTACGCGAAACAATTTTGAAATCAGAATTACCAAAGGAGCTGAAAGAAGAGATTGCTAAATCCTACAAAAAACTGTGTAGCCAGTATGGTCCAAACACAGATGTTGCAGTTAGAAGCTCTGCAACAGCGGAGGATTTGCCGGATGCAAGCTTTGCGGGGCAGCAGGAAACTTTCCTTAATATCAGGGGCGAGCATTCCCTGATTGACTCAACAAAGAGGTGTTTTGCATCTTTGTTCACTAACAGGGCAATCTCCTATAGGGTTGACAAGGGCTTTGACCATTTTAAAGTTTCTTTGTCAGTTGGAGTGCAAAAAATGGTGAGAAGCGACAAGGCATGCTCTGGCGTTATGTTTTCTATTGATACCGAAACTGGTTTTAAGGATGCTGTGCTTATCAATGGCTCTTATGGCTTGGGGGAAAATATTGTGCAGGGCTCTGTAAACCCTGACCAGTTTATTGTCTTCAAGCCAACACTGAAAAAAGGCTACAGGCCAATTTTAAGCAAAAAACTTGGAAGCAAGAAGATAAAGATGATTTATAGCGAGCAGGGCACTAAGCACACAACAGAAAATGTTGAAGTGCCTTACAATGAGCGCTTTAGGTTTGTTATAAATGACGATGAAATCCTTAAGCTTGCTGAATGGGCTTGCATTATTGAGGATTACTACTCAAACAAAGCAGGATACTTCAAGCCTATGGACATGGAATGGGCAAAAGACGGCATAACAAATGAGATGTTCATAGTCCAAGCAAGACCTGAAACAGTGCAGAGCCAAAAGAATCTGAATTTTCTTGAAGAGTATTTATTAAAAGAAAAAGGGCATGTCATTGTCACAGGATTGAGTGTTGGCACTAAAATAGGTGCTGGAAGGGCTCATGTGATTAAAAATGTAAACGACATCGGGAGCTTTAAGTCTGGAGAAGTTCTGATAACAGAAAAAACAGATCCTGATTGGGAACCCATAATGAAAATAGCCTCTGCGATTGTAACGAACAGAGGAGGCAGAACAGCGCATGCTGCGATTGTTGCGAGAGAGCTTGGAATTCCCGCAATTGTTGGCACAGAGCACGGAACTGAGGCAGTAAAAACAAGAACCGATGTGACAATAAGCTGTGCAGAGGGCGAGGTTGGGAAAGTTTACAAAGGCAAGCTTAAATACGAAGTTAGAAAGATAGACCTTAAGAAATTAAAAAGGCCCCGAACAAAAATAATGATGAATGTCGGCAACCCCGACCAATCCTTTGAATTTTCCTTCATTCCAAATGATGGGGTTGGATTGGCAAGAGAAGAATTCATAATTAGCTCCTATATTAAAGTCCACCCTCTTGCGTTGCTTCATTATAACAGGCTTAGGGATAAGAAAGTGAAGGAAATTATAGATGAGCTGACTTACCCTTACAAAAGCAAAATAGACTTCTTTGTTGAGAAGCTTGCCCAAGGAGTTGCGATGATAGCAGCTGCTTTCTATCCAAAAGATGTAATTGTGAGAATGTCTGACTTCAAAAGCAATGAGTATGCAAACTTGATTGGAGGCACAGAATTTGAGCCAAAAGAGGAGAATCCCATGCTTGGCTGGAGAGGAGCCTCAAGGTATTACGCAGGAAGCTATAGGGAAGCATTTAGGCTGGAGTGCTTGGCAATGAAGAAAGCAAGGAACGAGATGGGATTAAGCAACATCAAGCTTATGATACCTTTTTGTAGGACTGTTGAAGAAGGCAAACTTGTTGTCAAAGAGATGAAAAAATATGGATTGATACAAGGAAAAAATGGCTTAGAAATTTATGTAATGTGTGAAATCCCAAGCAATGTGATCTTGGCAGACGATTTTGCAAAAATTTTTGACGGCTTTAGCATAGGCAGCAATGACTTGACGCAGCTTACCCTTGGCTTAGACAGGGACTCTGAATTAGTAAGCAGGCTTTATGATGAGAGAAATCCAGCTGTGAAGAGGCTTATTTACGAAGCCATACACAAATGCAAGAGAAATAAAATAAAAATAGGATTGTGCGGCCAAGGGCCGTCTGATAGAGAGGATTTCGCTTTATTTCTTGTCCAGTGTGGCATTGACAGCATATCCTTAAACCCAGATACAGTAATTAAAACTACTCTTGCAATAACTGAGATGGAAAAGAAATTAAAAAGGAAATAATTTATTTTCTTTATTGAAAATAAGTAATATCTTTCTTTTTAGTGTTATATTCTATATAGAAAGTATATAACTATTGAAGTTAACGCTGTTAAGATTTTAATTGATTTTTAATAATTTGATGAGCATAGGAATCATCTCAAAAAATAGTCAATGGCATCCATATCTGCTTTTAACACAACTGAAACTTTACAGCAGTTCTTTAAGCATGCTGGAGTACACAAAAAATCAGTTATCCTTTGATATATTCCATATTAAAATCCATATTGAAAAAAATTTAATCAAGGAAAAGTTCGTAAAACTTTTGTTATACAAAGTATTTGAGTTGCCTTAGTTGCAGGTGTCCCGAATGTTCTTAACGGGACTGTTTCGCTTAATGCATACAACGAACGAGTACGAATTTCATAGAAAGTCATATAACCAAC
>JACPTC010000023.1 GCA_016192985.1 Candidatus Woesearchaeota archaeon
GTTTTTCTTCCAACTCCTTTTAGCTTCATCAATTCATCAAAATCATTTGGGACTTTTCCACAATATTTTTTTATTAATGTTTTTGATATTTCCTTGATTCTTTTGGATTTTGTTATGTAGTAGTTTACAGGCTTGATTATTTTCTGCAATTTTTTCAATGGCATTTTAGCGATTTTTTCAGGTGTGTCAGCAGTTTCAAACAGTTTTCTTGACACAGGACCTGTTATCTTGTCCATTGTTCTTAAAGAAAGAAGGCACGAAATTAAAACCATATAAGGGCTTCTTGTCTTTTCCCCAATTTCCGTCGCAACAGGGTTTTCAAATTGCTTTGCATTATTTTTAAGAAGTTTCATTATTTTATCTAAATTTTCCATTTTTATCTAGAACTTGTCCACAATCTTTCCAATTTTATAGTTTTCTGTAAATACTGCCTGCTGGATGGATGCAAATTCGCTTATCAGGCTGTGTATGTATTGGGCGGTTTGCTCAGCATTATCTATGAAATTCAACTTGATGGTATTGGATTTTATCCCAGAAGTGTCCAGAATAACAGCGCCAGAATTAAAAATTTTGTTGAAAACACCGCTGTTGTCATAGGAAATCTTGACAATGTTCTTGTAGGGTATTTCTGCAGAATTGACAAAAACTAACAGGTTGTTCTCATAAAGAATCAGTTTGTCCTGATAGAATTCATATCTTAAATTCGCATTTGCAAGATAACTCAGGCCCAGCAACAATGCTGATATTGCCAATATTATCAAAATCATATATCCTAACAATGCAGACTGGCTTATTGCAATGCCGAATACCTCAAAAATTACAAAAAAAATATCCAATCCAACCAGCGAGTTAAAAATTACCAATATAACACTCGCCAACAAAAGAAATGAGACAACACCAATTAGATTCTTCAAGAATACTTTTTTTATATTCGGCTTTAGCACCTTTACCTCAGCCTTTCTTGGCGTAAATTCCACATAGTCCTGCATAACGGCTTGATTATTCAAACTTATTAATATATCTTGTCTTTATTTCAAAATCCTGCCATTCTTCATGCTCCACAGCAATAAATCAAGCTCGTCCATATTAATCCCAACGCTTTTTGAAAAATCAATGAATTTTTGCTCTATCTCCAAGTATTCCTTTCCATTTTTTGGTTTTTCATTTGTTTTTAAAATTCCGAATTCGTGCAGAGAATTTATTATATGCTTATCCAAAATTGCATAACCCTTAAAGCCAATATTCCTAAGGAAGTGCGACGCTTCCTTATAGCCTAAGCCCTTAATATCTTTATTTAATGCAAAGAAATCTCTAAGCTCTTCTTTATTTTTGAACGAGCTTATTTTATTTTTTAACTGAAAATTTAATGAATTCTTTAAATAGGTTCTTGTATGAACAATGTGGGCTGGCCTTATATTATTAAAACGGTAAATCCCTTCCAATCTTCTTGTCATCTCATCTGCAGCTCCGCCAATTAAAACATTTCTGACAGCATCAACTGCTTTTGCGCCCATCTCAGCGCTTGTATTTGCTGTGAAAATGCAGAACGCAAGCTCCTCAAATAGCCTGTAGTCGTCTTTAGTCTCAACAGGCATTAAAACTAAATTTCCATTATGGTAAAACCACGAATAAGGCTCGCTGAAGAATTTTTCAAAATGCCGCAATCTTTCCTTTATTTTATCTTTCTTGCTGTTGTAGGCTTCCTTAAGCTTTTCAATTTCATCCATACCTTTAGAATTTCTTGTTGTTTTTTAAAGTTTATTATCAAAAGAAGAAAAATTTATTTCACTGAAACTCGGATTTTCTCTTGTGCCATCTAAAGAATAAAACCACTACCAAAATTGACATTACTACAAGTATGACAGAAACAATCAAGGCGATTGATGTATTGCTTGATGGTTTTTCAGCTTCTTGGACAATTTGTTGCTCTTGCTCTTCAGCAGAGTCTTGTGGCGGAGATTCAGGCACTTCTTGTTGTTGCAGGGCTTGCGGTTCTGTCTGTTCAGGCTCTGCTTCCGGAGCAATGGCCTCTTTCACTCCGACAGCAAATACACTAAATCCAGGTGTTGTTGACTCATACAGCGCATTAATTGCATCAGCTCCTGTTTTTGTTGTTGATAGTGCATTCCATTTGCTATCACTGTATCTATACAAAATAACATCATCTTCTGGAACATTGCTGCTTGAGAGCCACGACTTTGCTACTTTAAAGCTAATTGTTATCTTCGAAGTGCCAGAGTCTGCTATATTCCCTTTTACTATCTGCAAATACTGGTAAACTTTAGCTGATGCTGCTGTTGGCAACGGGTTTGATTTCAAGCTTTCAACTGTAATTGATGGGTTTGTAAGGGTAGTTTCAACATTGAATTTGATTTCGGATAGGGCTATTTTTTCGTTATTTAACGCAAAAGAGGCACCAGCGCCTTTTGCTAAAGTATCCCATACTCTTCCTGTTGATGCTTCTGCATTGCTTGGGACTGCTGCTCCTCCACCGCCTCCTCCCCCACCCCCTCCACCGCCGCTAGAACTACTTCCGCTGCTGCCTGAGGGCGCTGACCCCGGAGCCCCACCTGCATATGTTGAAAATATGCATGGCATTTTCCAGATGCAATAATTTGGTCCTGTTTCATTTAAGCTAACCCCAGCTTCTGTGTCTCTGCGTATACAATTCTTTAAATTATCATCACAATGGTAAAGCTGTGAGCATGTGCCTGTTCCTTTATCCACTTGAATCATGCAAGATTTTGGATGGAACTTATCGACAAGCTTGTTGGATATTTCTTTGCTCAAACCAGTGTAGCCAACTGTTGTTCCTGCTGTAGTGGATGTTGTGCCGCTCTTAATCCCTCCAGAGCCACCCACATCTCTTATCTCTTCATTATGGGCCAAACTTCTTGTGAGTCTTGCATCTAAGAAGAATAATGTTGTGTTGGTTGAATTATCCCTAAATCTTAGGTTTATACTTCGAGCTGTTGTGTAATTTAATAGTATTCCTGCGCTAGAGCCGCATTGTCTGCGCAATGCTGTTTCATAAATGCCATTTCTGTCTAAATCCAAATCTAATAACCATCCTGCTGGCAGATCCATGTTAAATATGAAACTGCACTTCTTGCATTTCGCTGCTGATATGGCTGTAGTAATGTTAGAGCATGCGCTTTGAGCACAATTTCCTGTCTTATCACATACTTTTAGTTTATAGAAATATGTTTTGTTCCCGCTTAAGCTGTAATTTAAAGAGTTAATGCCTGTGTCGTTGTACAGCTCAATCTCATGCCAATTTTTATATTTTTGCGTATTATTGTTATATATCCCAACGTCATACAATGTTTTATTTAGACTGATGCAACTGCTTGAATTATAATAGAAATCTATACTGCCATTTGTCGGTTCGTCTGTATCAAAGCTTAGAAGTGCCGCATCAGGATACTTCTCAACATCCCAGTATATCATCTTTGGAGCTGTATTGTCTACATAAGTTGAAGACTCTACACCGAGCTTATTTTCCACACAGTAAGGGTTGCCCCTGCAATCAGGGTCGTTGCAATCGGTTAATGTGTCTCCATCTTCATCCAAGCCGTTGCCAAAACAATCTTCAAATGGTATAAAGCCCTTGTATAACAATAGGCTGCATTCGGGATCGTTAGCAGGATTGAGTCCATCGCCATCACAGTCAATAGTTTGGTCGCCTGTTGCCCAGCAGCACTCTGGAATGAAATCTATGGTGCCCGGAGTGAAATGAGCCGGACCTACAGTGTCTAATGGCGAGCTTTCATTAGTAGTTTCATTTGCGGTAGCGGCATAAAATCTCAGCGTAGCTGATAAGTTTAATAAGCCACTGATGGCTGTTAAGTCATCTTTATCAACACTTATCATTCCTCCCTGTATTTCATTGCACATTTTTTGCTTCCATGCGCTTAGCGTTATATCTGTGGCTTTCCATTCATTGCTTATGCATCTATGTGCTTTCTTTGACTCTTTTACAGAACCATTAACATAGCTTGCTTCGTATCTAAAATACAGGTCCCATCCATTGCTGCTTGTGTTAGAGTTTAATGCGCAGCCTCCAGAAGCTTTTCCGTCAGAATCCACATACCAATAAAACTTAGCTGTATAATTGCCATTGCCACTTCCTTGCCATGTTGTAACTCCATTACACATAGCAGCGTCTTTAATATTATAAACTCCAGTCCCTAAACCAAAGTTGTCTTTGCTGTCTTTCATTCCAAAGTAGCATATGTCACTAAAGGGAGAAATGCCATTTTCTGGGCAAGGCTCATTACCCAATGGCGTTGGAGGTGTTTCCATATCCATTCCTGTAAAAGATGTTACTGTTGTTGCAGATTCACACCAGCCGTTGCGCCAAGTACCTGATATATTGTAATCGGTTCCATTCCTTAATGAAGTACAATCTGCTTCTGTAGTTGCGTTTGATAGTATTGGCTCGCAGGAGCTATAGCCCCCTTCCCAGTTTTTCCAAAAACATAACGGATCTGCATCGCAATTATTCTCGCTTGTACTAAGGGTAAAATTCCATTTACATCTGTTTACCTTCTGGTCGCACCAGCCACTGTTTGCGTCAAACCCTGCCCATGAGCAATTTATATTTGCATTGCAGCCAGCTTGAGTTTTTAAGCCAAAACAGTCTGTAGAATGGCTTACATCACAGCTTGCCTTTGGATCAGAAAACCATTTGCAATTTGTTTGGTTAGTGCAGATTGATTGACTTTCAAACTGGAAGCAGTTAAATACTTGGCTGCCATTGCCCCCGAATCCAACTGGATCACACCAGCCATCCTTGCTTTTACACATGCCATTTGTATTGCAGTTATTTCCTAGACTAAAGCAGGATGATTCACAATAGCCGCCATTCGGAGCCCAAGGATCAAAGCGCCAAGTGCAGTTTAGATTGCCGCCTAACGTTTGCCAAGATAATGAACAAGCGCTTGCATTAGTCATAAAAGTTTGGTTGAAATGGCAAATTTCGTGTCTATGCCCGCACCATCCCTTGCTACTTCCACTTCCAAAGTAAGAATCAATAAACCAATAACATCTGCTATTGGAATTACAATCACTTTGGCCCAAAGGCGCACACTCGTCCCATACAGACTCATTTAAATTGCAGTTAGTTGAACCAGTTGGAGCAGGATTCCACTGGCAAGAACTTTGTTGTAAACACCCTGCTGAATCACCGTCATTCTGCCAGCACACAGCACCAGGCTGATCACACCAAGAGCCGTATGTGTCATTAAACCATCTGCAACCATTTTCTGCACAGCTAACATTATTTGAATACTGCCAACAATCCTTAATGGACGAGCCTCCGCAAAATGGATCTGTGAAGCAACCACCATCTGCACAATCTATTTTTGTGTCTCCATCGTTATCAATCCCATCAAAGCATGTTTCAGTAGCCCCTGTGTCATCAGCAGTTGAGGTCTTTTTACAAAAACCAAGATTAGTGTCCCATGTACAGGAGCCGTTAACACCTCTTCCTTTCTCAACGCATGATTTTTGCTCATTGCAACTTTCACACCTGTCAAGACATGTTGTTGTGCCTATTGAAGCGCAAAATCCTTTTGTTGGGTCTAATGGGTCAACTTTCCACTCACATTTTGCTTCCTGGCACTTTGCTTTTACATTAACTGAATTATATGAATTACATGCATCACAATTATTTGAGTCACATTTACCAACACTGCCACCTTTAATTTCTGCGCTTGGCTCACAAAATCCTAATTTATTTGGAGCTTTGGTGTCTGTTCTCCATACACAAAATCCTAATGATGAAGACTCGCATGCAGTTCTTGCAGCGTTTTCAGTGCTGTGGTTTGAGCCATCTGACTTAAACTCGCATTTAAAGCAAGATGTATCACAATTTCCTCCTTGTGCTCCTAACTTTGGCGCGCATCTTCCAACTGTTATAGACGCATTGGTCATATTCCCTATTCCACAATAGCTTTCTGTTATCCACAAGCCACCAACCCCTTTTTCACACATTTCTCTATTATCCACTAAATCAATATCTCCTTCCTCTCCTTGAGTAAATAATAAATCATTCTTAAACTCACAATGCTTTGTTGCATTGTTCCATCTACAAGGCATATACCATGGATAATTGCCTATTTCATTGCACTTGCTTTCTGACTTATAAGCATTATAATCGTCACAATAATTTGCTCCTTCTGGAGGTTTTTTTAGATTATCACGACAAGTTGTTGAGTACTTGTTCTCCTGGCATTTAGAGCCCTGCCACTCACAACAATATGGCAAAAATGTAGCACTATCGCATAAATTGGTATTATTAAGTAGTGTGCAATTCAATCCATTTGAGCGTATACCATCTGCTACGTCAGCAGCAACTGTAGCACTGATATTGCATAACTTTGACGTAGAGTCATAAACACAGCCTGTTGTATTTGTACATGAGCTTTGGTTTAAGTCAAAAATCCAACATCCGGGCGCTAAAAAGCTGCCTCCTATTGCTCCTCCTTCTGTGCCTGTTGTTGGCTCATTGCACTTATTAGAACTTGTATCCCACCAACACCACATAGAATCAAAACACTTTTTCTCGTCTGTTAGATTGGAGCAGCTTAAAATAGATGCTGATCGATTCTCGTAGCAAGAGTTTCCCCAGGCATTGGTTTCCCACACACACTTTAAGCCATACGAATTATTTACACACAGGCTTTCGCTTCCATTGCTGCCTGAAAAACTCCAACAGCCAGCTTTTTCACACCATCCATTTGTTGTAGTAAAAGTTGAGGCTCTCCAAGTGCAATTTTTGTCGTCACTGCCTCTCTTGCCTTTACAACTGTTCTCATCATTATTTTGCCAACAAGCCTTTGTTTCGCACCATGGGTTGTTCCAATTGCATACCAGACCAGAAACTGCAGTATTTTGGCATCCTGTTTGGTTATAGTTGAATGACCAGCAATTAAGCGTTTCACAATAATTATAATTTAAATTCCATTTACAGACTAAACTGTCGCTTGTGTTTTCACATAAAGATTGTGTCTTATGTTTTTCATCATAACAGCCAATCGGCTGACAAATATTGTCGCTACGCCAGTAGTAACTAGGATTGGATTCACAAGAATCTTTTGTAGTATAATCCCAAAATCCTTTTGTATAGCAAGCGCCCCACGAGCACCCTGTAATATTTTTACATTCTGACTCGCTATAGGGCACAGTCCTATAGCATTGATTACCGCCAAAACAATTATATCCAATATAATTAGGAGATGGGTCGGTAGGCCCCCAAAGACATGACAACCCATAATCCCTTCTAGTGTCATTCTCACATACTGTTTGATTTGTGCCGCCAAAGTCCCAGCAGCTTGCTTCTGTGCACCAACCAGGAGGTGGTGAAGGCTGCCGCCAGATGCATGATAAATTAGAAGTGGCATTGGAACTTGAGCAGCTTGAATTAGTGTAAAAGCTCCAACAATCTAGTTGCTCGCACCTACCTGAGCCCCAAGCATCATCTTTCCAAGTACATTGCGTGTTTGACGTACAAGTTGATTTAGTGGAGTATGTCCAGCAACTACTTACTCCAAAAATGCTTGGTAGAAGAAGCACAACAGTACAGAACAAAGCTACTACCAGTACTAGCACAAAAATTCTAGTCTTCAAACTCAAACCTCTTTTAAAATCAAATCATGCAAGAGCTAGTATTTATAATTTTCTAATTTTTCGATGAGGTTTATACCTTGAATATGCCTGCAAAGTAAAGAACCAGAAAGCCAGAAACAACCAGAAGAATCAGGACAAAAATAATAATCAAGCTTTTTTTGATGCTTTTGACTTCTTCCTTGATCTTATGCTCGAAAGATGTTATTTCATGCAAGGCATTAAGCGCTTGGCGCTGTTTTAAGCCTCTTTTGAGGAGGTAACTTTCTATTTGAGTCAAAGAAAGTCCTTTCTCAACTGCATCCTTTCCCCATTTAATAAGATGTTCATGCGCCATAATCACTAAATGTTTTATAAAAAGTTTTGGCCCCCTTTCTTATACGTGGGGGTGGTTTGACAAGAATTGAGTACTAGGGGGCCAAATTGAAGAGCTTGAGTTTATGTTTCACCTCGATTTTTAATTTAGATTTTACCTCACCAAGGATTTTGGGGGTTTTCTCATCTCCCTTATCCATAATAAGCCTATGTGCTGCAAATCCTTGTTGAATTTGTCGCTTATTTTATAAGTTTTTTTGTACAGATCATAATCCACGAGCCCCATGCTTTTCATTGGCGTCAATATCCTGTCATAAAACTGCCTTTTGTTGTAGCTTACCCTTACTTTTTTTCCTCTGTATGGGGGTTCTTCTATTAAATCTGTGATAAGATTGCCTTCATGAAGCTTAGTTGCGAACAAAGACATCTCGGTTTTGCCAACTTCGCCACCATTGTCTTTAATCATTTCGATAAGCAGTTTAGCAACAATTATTTGCTGCTTTGTCGCAAATGTTACCTCATATATGTCCTCAGGCATGTTAAACCTGTCGAACAAAATAACCATTTTAAATAATAAAAATCTCCAAGTATATAAATGTTTTGTTTTTATATCCTAGTATAGAAAAAAGTATATTACAAATATTGGTAAAACTCAGGATTATTAAGCCGATTTTGTGTCAAAAAACTCCCTCAAAACACATTCATAATTCAAGCTAACCTCTAGATCCCAGTCTTCTGGAAAGCATTGATAATAGCCTTGGGCAATATACCTTTCATCAAGGAATATCATCGCTCCTTTGTCTGTTTCAGAGCGTATGCATCTACCTGCGTTCTGCAGGCATTTTGTAATAGCTGGCATTATATAACCATACTCAAACCCTTTGCCAAATTTATCGTCATAATATTCTATAAGCAATCTAGCTTCAATATCTGGCTTTTGCAAAGGAAGGCCAACGATAATAACAGCTTTAAGTACGCCCGGCATATCTATGCCTTCGCCGAAAGAGCCCGTTGAAATGCCCATCAAAACTGCACCATTTTCTTTGAAACTTTTAAATGACTTCAGCATGCTTTCTTTATCATGCTTTGTCACGGCCTGTTTCTCGGCGAAAATTGGTTTATTGCAATTTCCCTTAAAAAACTCATAAACGCTTAGCATCAAATCATAGCTCGGAAAGAATATTGCACTGTTCCCATCTACCATGTTGGAAATATTACTGCAAATTCTCGCTATTTCACTGAACTGCCTGTTGCTTCTTTCAACAAACTTCGTTGTTGTTTTAGGTATTATCAAATTCAGCCTGTTCCTTTTTGGGAAAGGGCTTTTGTATTCCTTCCCTATGACTTGGCTGAATCCAAGAATATCCTTGTACATTGAAGTTGGAGTTAAAGTGCCTGACATGAGCACGGTTGCATAGCTTCTGTCAATAACTTCTTTGGCGGCAATTGAAGGGTCTAAGCATCTGTAAGTCAAGCTTATTTTCAGCTTTTTATCTATTGATTTTGATAGGATTCTGCCAAAACCTATATCGCTGCCATGCCATGCCTCAAGAAATTTTGCAACACTCAGCACAAAGCTCTTTTTTTGCTTGTCCCTTATATCTTCCCCTATAAATAAAAGCTCTGCGACAATGTCGCTATATCCTTTGCTTTTGCTTATTTCATCAACTAATTCATTTTTTCTTAGTGTCCTTTCACTGCTTAAGCCTTCATTTGCCAAACTTTTGCCAAGCTCAAATAAAGCATTCTCAACAATCTCAAGATTCCCAATAGTTTCCCCATATTCGTATCTTTTGGCTTCTTTTTTGGCATTTTCTATTATCAAGCTTGATGTCCTATGAGTTAAAAGCTCCCTTATCCTATTCGGCAGATTATGCGCTTCATCCACAACCAAGATTATGTTTTCAAGCCCTTTTCCAATTTTGAACAGAAAAGGGTCCCTTATAGTTGGATTGAAAATATAGTAATAATCCACAATTATGACTTTTGATTTGCTTGCTACAAGCGCTGCCACCTCGTAAGGGCATGTTTTGCTGGCTTTACCCTGCTCTATGAAATCATTCACATGACAGGGGCTGATTAGTTCAAGGGCTTCAATTGCGTGTTTTGCCTCAAAAGTAGGCTGCATATTTGGCTTTCTTGTGTTTGAATAAAACTCGCACTTGTTTTCGTCCCTCAACGACTTGCAGTACTCGTGAAATGAGCTGTTCGGCATTGCATCAACTCCATCCTGCAGGCACATCCATTTCTTGCCTATGATGTCTGCACATTCAAAATTAATGCCAAATTTTTGCTTAATGTGTTTTAATGTGTCAACCACAATCTTATGCTGAGTCTGTCTTGAGGTCAGATAGAATATTGTCAGGTTGTTTTTCACCGCAATTGACAAAGCAGGAGCCAAAACAGCGATTGTCTTGCCTATGCCAGTTGGAGCATGCATTATGAGGTGCTTCTTGGTTTTGATTGCATTGTAAACGTCAGAAATCATATTGTCCTGCACGTCTCTCACTTTGGAATATGGGAAATAGATTTCTTTCTGCAGTTCTTCACTTAACATAACAAGAGTTAACGGAGTGGGATTTATAATATTTTTTAATTATCAAACCAAAAAATATAAATATAACATGTAATACATGTTTACATTGATGACAAATGAACATAACTATTAGAGATGTAAACCCTAGATATTGGAGGGAATTAAAGGTGGAAGCTGTTAAAGAAGGCTTAACTATAGGAGAAGCTATTAACATTGCCTTAGAGAAATGGCTACACGAATACAAAAACAAAGAAATTAAAAAAAGAGCTAAAAGCTTCTGGGACTTAAAGCCGTTTAGATACGGGGGAAAAGATGCTGGAGGACTAAGCACGAAAATTGATGAAGTTCTCTATGGGTGGAAAAAGTGAGCTTGATTTTGGACACATCTTTTTTAATAGCTTTGCATAGTGTAAAAGATTTAAACCATGAAAATGCCAAATCCTTGAAAATTAAGTTAAAAAACAAGGAATTTGGGCAATGCTTCATCTCTGACTACATATTTGATGAGTTTGTGACTTTTTTGATGGCTAAATCTTTTCCTGCTGGAACTGTAAGAGAAATTGGTAACGTTTTATTGGCAGAAGAAAGCATTAAACTTTTGAAAGTCGATATTGATATATTCCTTCAATCTTGGGAATTATTCAAGAAATCTAGTAGTTTAAGCTTCACAGACTGCACAACAATTATTTTGGCTAAAGAATTTGGAGTAAAAAATGTAGCTAGCTACGATGCTGACTTTGACAAAATTTCATCCATAAAAAGAATATAAAAAATAATTTCACCACTCTCAAAAACTCAACAAAAAAGAAAGATTTAAATATAACGAAAAAAATTTTCAACTCAAAGTTGAAAATTTTTTTATAATGAAAAAGGTGAAAGTCAAAAAATGGCTGAAAATTGGGTAACAAAGTGGTATAGTAAATTTATCAAGATGCCTTTTATTATGAGGCAAGAGATGAAGGCAGAAGAAAGAAAGATATTCCGTTTTCTTAGGCACATGAGATTTTATGTTTACAAAAAAATTCCTGTGGATGTTCGTGAAAAACATTTTGTCACACGAGGTCTTCAAGAGCAGACAACTGCTGAAAAGGATGCAAAAAATGTTGTTGAAGAAGAGTTTAAGCTCGCATTTAACGCGCAAGTCGAAGGGACATTAACACTAAGAGAAATTGAAGAAATCGATAAGGCTTTGCTGGAACATGAAATTATGCATGGCTCAATAGGCTATGAAGCGCAATTCGGAAAAAAACAACTGCTAATTCTTGCAGCAGCCCAAGGTGAGGACAAGAAAGTATATTTTACTTATCTGGAGCCGGCAATAAAGGAAGCAGAAAACAAAGGCGACCATAAAGCATTGATGGCTCAGATAAGAAGGATGGGCACAAGCCAGCTAAATACATTATCAGCAATTGCACTGAGATTAGAGATAAGAGCTGCAAGCAGGAACTTAAGAAAACTAAGGGCTGATAATCAACTGATAAAACACTCTTTGGCTGAATGGGATAATGCAAAACATGATAAACAGGCAGCTGAGCAGCATCTAAAAATTGCATTGGCTGAAGCTGAGATAGATATGGAAAGGGACTTGCACAATGAAACACTTATAACAATGAGGGATTTCTTATTGGTATTGCTTACCTTACAATGCCTCAATGACGATGCGGATAATATGATGCAGTATTACAGAGATAATGTAATGCCGAAAATACCAGAAGAGGAGCATATAATGGATGTGGAAGAAATCAAGAAAAAATTGGCTGAGCATGCACATACACTTGCCCAAGGCTTGAGAAGGATACTTGCTGCCGAGGAGCATGCTGAAAAGTTGGCTAAGCAAGTAGAGGCAGTTGCTGAGACGGGAAAGAGAGCTACAGCTTAATTTTTTGTGCTATATGTGATATATCATATTCTTAAAAGAGGTCAATTTAAAATGATGCAACTCCGAGACTGGATAGTTGGAGCAATTGGAGCAGTAGTTGGTGCTTTTGGGCTGCTGTCATTGATTGGGTTATTGCCTTTTGAATTGTCAAGAACTGCTTTAGTATGGATTAGCGCTATAGCCGCACTAATACTTCTTTATGCCACAATTGTTGAAATTACCAACAGCAATGTAGTTGGAACAGCATCTTTGATTGTTTTTTTTATCAGTTCAATAGTCATTTTATTCCCTATACTTTACAGTTTTGGTTGGGTAGGTAGCTGGGGTGAATTTAAGTGGTTGGGAGAAACTTCATACAAGTTAATTCTAATCGTTCAGGGCTTTTTCTTAATGATAGCCACATTTGCCATGGAACTATAATTTTAATATTGCAAAAAAAAGTTTATTATGGCTTAGGCACATTGCAGTATGGGTTTGGAATATCTATGTAATGTATCCAAATATAAGCCAAAACCAAGCCAAGTACCAATGCGAAAACAAACATTGGCACCGGATGGGTTATTATCCCTTTTTTCAAATCAAAAATTTTCATGTTACCACCTTTTTGGTTATTTGCAAAATGGAAATCTGACTGAAATAATTTGCTGCGCCCATAATATTGTCAAGACAATGCCAATGACCAGCCCTGCGATAAACATGTAAGCCGGGTGGGTAAATCCCTTTTTATTCTTAAGTATGTTCATGTTATCAAACTCTTTGTTGATGCGCTATTCGTGAAAAAGCCTCTATTTAAACATTTCTATTTCGAATGAAAAAATTAAAGGAAGATGTAGAAAACCTTAAAAAGAGAGTAGTTAAATTAGAAAAAGACGAGCAAAAGTCAAAAGATTTTCAGAAACATATTTGTTGAATATGTTGCGTAAAAAAGAGGTGCCCTTATGGAAGTAAAATTATGGAAAAAGCCTAAAAAATGCACTATAATTGAAGGTTTTCCGGGCTTTGGATTAGTCGGCACGATTGCTTCAGAATTTCTGATAGAACATCTTAAGCCTCTTGGCATATTCTACAACGAGGAACACAACATTGTTATTGTGCACGCAATAACAGCTGCAACACATCTTGAGTGGGAGATGGCGCAAACTATAGGAGAGCTTGCTTCTGACCTTCAGGCAAATGAGATAGTATCGCTTGAAGGAGTCGGCTCCTCGGAGGAAAGCGAAGGCACCAAAGTGTTTTATTATTCAAACTCAGAAAAGAGCGCAAAGAGATTTGAAAAAGCTGGAATTACAGCATTAAAAGAGGGCATCATCATAGGAGTCACAGGCGCCATACTTCTTAGGGTAGAGAAAACACCCCTAAGCTGCCTTTTCGCAGAAACTCATACAAATCTGCCTGACAGCAAGGCGGCTGCAAAAATAGTTGAGGCTATTGACAAATATCTTGGAATAAACCTTGACTACAAGCCATTGCTCGAGCAGGCGGCAAAGTTCGAGGAAAAGCTCAAGACAATACTGCAAAAAAGCCAGGAAGCGCAGGAAATTTCTGATAAGAAGAAATTGAGTTATTTGGGATAATTTAATAAATTTCACTATAAACTTACTTTTATGGATACATTTGGAGCCAGATTAGAAAAAGCATACAGATTTTTTTCTGGAAAAGAAGGTTTTCCGTTTGATAGGAGTATTGATTGTAGAACCAGACGATCCTTTTTATCAAAGATGCTTACGACCAAGAACTTTTGATTTGCATGACTATTTAGATACAGGACACATTGATGGATTTTTAATGACGCTTCAACAATAAACTCTATTAAAAACCGAAACATATTTCTTAACCAAATCATCATGCAATTCAAGCGCTTTTCTACCCTTTTTTACCATAAAATCAACAAAAGCAAATGCGACATCATGCAAGCCATTTTTTGCTGGCTGAAGGTCAAATTCATCTTTAATGCTCAGCCCAAGATTTGCTACATTGTGCTTTTTGATTGTTTTTGCCCATTCAATTGAGAAAGCAAATGCTTTTGCCTCTTCGTCATGCTTGTTCTGCAATGTGGTTGTAAGAACATGGCCAATCTCATGCCCTATAACTAAAATCAAAGAATCAAAATGGTTTTCCTTGACAAATATTTTCTTTTTATCGCCATTTAACGAAAATCCAAGAATTCCATTGCTCCATATTCCAAATCCTGAATGCAGTGCTTTGAATTCATTAAAAGGAAGGATAGTGATTGACACATTGCTCGGCAATTTTTGCTTCATCATAAATTCAAAAATTTCTTCAGTAATATGATTTACCTCATCATTGTCGTTGATAATCTTTATTCTCTGCCTGAACGGTTTTAAGAAAAACTCTGGCGTGAAGGAATGTGGAGCAATATATGCTGCTGAGTGGTATTGTTGAGCATTATATTGGGCTGACTGTATTGATGATGCTGTTTTCTCTGAGTAATGCAGCTCAATAAGCGGAGCTGTTTGTTCTGCAAAATTATAACTGTCATCGGTATTTTTTGAAAAATAATTTAAGCTGGAGTATGGCTTACAATAGTAAGAACACCTTATAATGTATTCCAAACCACTTGAATAGCGCATTTTACCCTTAAACTCTCACATTGAGATTAATCTGCGAGAATTTATAATTTTATCGGTAAATTGTTAAAACCCCTAAAAGGGCAGAATTTCATGTTTATAACTATTATAAAACTAAATTATGCCCTTAGTTTCATAGTGCCTAACTTTTAAATAAACTCTCACTTTTGTTAGTTAGGAGGCTATGTAACATTGATACCTTAAGTTGCTTTCAATGTTTTTGTGGATTAGAATGATGATTGTACCAAGCACTTGTATATTTGTCTTGGTTGAGGAAAGTTAGAATATTATACCCTATGTTAAGAGTATTGTTAAGAGTATAAGAATGCTAGCCCCTACCGGGATTTTTCCTTTTTTTTGTTATTTGGTTTACAAAAGATGATTATATTTCTTCTATTTTGTTTACGAACTCTCACTTTTTACTAATCAAATATATTTTTATATAAAATTTTCAATATGGTAAATTAATTTAATAGAATATGATAGTTTAAAATATATAATAAAAATATTATTATAAAATAATTATAAACTATAAAATATGTTAAATCATATTTATTAAATAATGATTATATTAAAAGATGGAATAAAAAGTAGATGATAGAATATAAGATTAAGCTTATTAAATATAATAAAAAATTAGATATTATAATAAATTCTAATTATAAAATTCGACAAAAATATCAAAAATCTGTGGATTTTGGGATTTTAGAAAAAAAGTTTTCGCAAATATTAAATTCTTGCAGGATTTCTTTTGCTTATGAAAAGAATTTTAACAATTTTTTTGCTGATTTTTATGGTTGGCTGTGCAAAAAACTTAAATCAGAATCTTAGCGAAATTTATATTTACAGCGATAAGAAAATCATAAAGGTTAGTGTTGAAACTGCCAATGATAATGAAGAAAGATTAAGGGGTTTGATGTTTCGAGAAGATTTGGATGAAAAGAGAGGCATGCTCTTTGTTTTTGAAGATGAGAATAACCGAACTTTTTGGATGAAAAATACGCTAATTCCTTTGGATATTGTTTTCATAAACAAAGAATTTGAAATCATCAATATAGAGTATGCGCTTCCATGCAAAAAAGAGCCATGCGCATTGTACAAATCTAAAAAGCCAGCTAAGTATGTTTTGGAAGTCAACAGCAATTTTACAACTAAAAATGACATCGATACAGGAAATAAAATTGTCATCAAATAAAAAAGCATAAAAACAAGGTAAAAAATAAACTATATTAATATGAGAATTAATATGAGAAAGACAGTTTTTTTTCTATTCCTCCTGCTGATTTTGGCAGTAGGCTGTAAGCCAGAGGAAGAGCCAAAAAAGGAGCCTTTTTGCGGCGACAATGTTTGCCAGCCTAATGAGAAAGAAAGCGGCTGCAAAGCGGATTGCGGCGGCTTGGAGGGCATTACAGCCGAACAATGCTCGAAAGCTGGCGGGCATTGGAACGAATGCGGCTCTGCATGCTCAGGAACGGGCGCAGAAATATGCATTCAAGTTTGCGTGCCACAATGCGAATGCGGAGGAATTGCCGGATTTAGATGCCCACATGGATTCAGATGCAAGCTAAGCGGCAGATTTACAGATGAGATTGGTGTTTGTGTGAAAGATGGATAAAATCTTAAAAATTCCAAAGTTTTAAATATAAGCCTGCTGCAAAAAAGGGCCATGGCAGATTTGAAGTGCAAGAAATGTGATGAGAAGATGATGAAAAAGGGTATTATACAGAGCGGGAATTCTAAATATGAAGTTTATCGCTGCAATGAATGCGGCCATGAAGAGATGAAAGCTATTGGTGTTAATCCACATTATCACAGGTGAATTCTAACATCAAATCCACAAAAAACCTCAACTTTCAGCTAAAACATCTACCTTAAAGGTAAAAAGATAGCTAAACTTGTGGCTTTCTATTAAAATTTTCAGTACGGCAACTTGAAAAGTTCGTATAAGCACTATTATACGAACTTTCTCTGTGCCCCTATTAATTTTTACTAAGAAACCGCCATGAAAATCGCTTGGATACGACTGATTCACATTAACTTATGTGTTTTTTGATGCAGAAGCCTGCCTTTTTGCCTTAAATGCTGCATTTTCTGCTTATTTTAATAATGCTCCATTAACGAAAAACGCATTAAACTCAAAATAATCAATCCACCCGCCACCACTCTCCCCACCACCCACCCTTTGCTGAGTGCCTTAATTTACTACTTGATTGTGGCAAAAATAGAAAAATTTAAATAGAGGTTTAAGTTTATCTTTCGTATGGACGTTCATGAATTTTGGTTAAAGGCTGGTAGAGAGGGGTATGGTTGGAATCCTAAGAAAACACTTCCAATTTATAGAGTTGCTTTAGGAGAATTAATCGATGCAACCAAACGAAGTATGTTTCTACCACCGCCAAACTCACATGATCCAGACTTTTGGAATAAAAGTGGTTCTATTGGATTCATGGACTTAACAGTGAAAACCAGAGAAGTACCTAAAGAAGGTGCACAACCAATCCCTAATCCAGACCAAAATCCTTACTGGGAACATGAAATACCGATGGCGAGATTTAGAAGAAAGACAGACTTTAACCGTAGAAAGAATAGGCATAGAGCCTGCGTATAGACGTCAAGGTCATGCAAGATTCTTAAAAAAGAAAGCAGAAGAAATTGCATTAGAATTTGGTTTAGATACCGTTGTTGCTGAAATGATTGAGAATCCAATAATGAAAGAACTTAATGTTAAGTTGGGATACACTCTTTATGATAGAGGGCATAGGGCAGTAAAAAGATTAATCGTACCTATCAAATGAGATTGATTTTCAAAAAAAAATTTTGTCTAATGCCCAAACGAATTCTTGTCTCAAAAAGGGGGCTTTCTTCTCGGCTTCGCATAATTCAAAGAATTATACAAACTTTTTCTTCAAAAAAAGTACGCTTTGGAATTACGGTTTCAAAATGTCTAATTTTGCTTCACTTCGTTTCGCAAAATTGGTGAGATTTCCATTTCATTCCAATCTCACTCGCATAATATTCGCAAGGCAAACTTCTTTCAGAAGTCTCGAGTATTCGCAAAATTTCCAGCTCTGAAAATTCAGCCATATGGGAATTTTCGAGGGAAATTTTGCTCACCTCGAGGTTTTTTCTCCTATCGTCGAAAAAACTCGCCTTGCTTCATACATTATGCTGTTCGCTCCTTATTTCATAATGTCGCTCAACCTAAGTTTTTTATAGTAGTTCTATCAAAAATTTAAAAAAAGGGAAAAATGCTTGACAAACTTGAAACAGAGCTTAAGGTAAGGGGGTTTAGCAAACGAACTTGGGATTCTTATATTTTCCACAACAAGAAATTTCTTGATTTCATAAAAAAAGAGCCAAGCAACATTGATGAAAGCGATGCAAAGCTATACATCGCCCATTTGATGTCAGACAAAAAATACAGGCCAAGCAGCGTAAATCTTGCTTTAAGCTCTCTTAAGTTCTTTTACAATGAGATATTGCGAAATCCTGTCTTTAATGCAGTTAAAGCGCCAAAGCTTGAGAAAAAGCTTCCAACAGTTCTGACAAAGGAAGAAATAAGGAAGCTTCTGCATATAATCAAAAACCCAAAACACAGGCTGCTTGTTGAATTCATGTATTCTTCAGGACTGAGGGTGAGCGAGTGCGTTAATCTGAAGATAGATGACCTAGATTTAGCTGAAAAAATGGGCAAAGTCAAGCATGGCAAAGGCAATAAGGAAAGGTATTTTATTTTGTCTGATAGCTTGATGCAGCATCTAGACATGTACTTAAAAACAAAAAAGGACAAAAGCCAGCATATCTTCTCAGTAAATAACAGACCCATTACTGCAAGGCAGGCTCAAAAGGTGGTTAGCGAAGCTGCAAAAAGAGCCGGCATAAAAAAGAGAGTGTTCTGCCATGCCTTGCGAAGCAGCTTTGCAACACATTTGCTGGAAGCTGGCACTGACATAAGGGTAATTCAGGAGCTTCTTGGCCATTCAAACCTCTCAACAACACAGATTTACACAAAAGTTTCAACACAGCAATTAAAGAAAGTCAAAAGTCCTCTTGATGCGCTATGATTGCTGATAAACTCTTGGCTCGGGCGTAATTCTATCGAAAATCTCAATAATCCAATAGTAAAGAGGGAAAAACAGGATTATTCCAAACATTGTATAAAAATCCAAGATTTTCACATTGTAGATTATAGGCGTTAACATAACCAGAACATAGGTGATCCATCTTATCCTACCAACATAAAACACAATCCTCTTAATCCTGATTCCTGAAATAATGACAAAAACCCCATAGCCGAATACAGCAAATGTAAGCATAAACTTCAAAAAAACTCCAAACGTAAGGCTTAATGTGCCTTCTGCAAGAAGCCTGTAAATGTATCTTGTCCAGTCAAGACTTGCAAGTATTGGTATGACTCCGTTGCTGACTGCGTTCCCAAAGCTTGTGCCGTGCTTTTCCATAAAAAACTCCGTAAAGAACCAGTTAACCCAGATTGGAACTAGAATCCAGAACATCTCAGGCTCTTCAAAAGGTGCTGCAAAGATTGAAAGCCAGTGAACAAAAAGATTCCACAATACTGCTAAAAATGACCATAAAATGCCCAAAAAGCTGATAGCTATCACCTCTTACTTTTTGATTTTTAGTTTTGAATATAAAAATATGTTGATTATTGGTGAAGAATCAGAATTGCATTTAAAGTATAATGAAAATGTAATGCGCTTAAAACTTTTAATCAATGCTAAAAATTTTTATTTTTAACATTCGCGGAATTTTCGATAAAAATAAAAAGGTTTAGAAGCCAAATTCCTCTAAGCCTAACTGCAGGATGTTCTCTTTTATTTGCAGTGTTTTGAACTCGGGCTCCAGTTTGAGATAAGGCTTTGAGTTGATGTACCTTTTCATGATTGGTATCCCTTTACCGATGAGAGATGTGACATAGCTTCCTGCCAGTTGCTCTGAGATATTAAGTTCTTTTGCTATGTCAGCGTATGTTACATATCCTTTTTCTTCAAGAGTGTATATTGCCAAAAATACCCTCTGCTCAACTCTATTGAGCTTTTTAGCCTCAAAATTGCTTCTTTTTCCTGTAAAATTTCCTGAAGACTCAAGGGTCATATGAACATAGTCTAGTCTTTCGCTTAGCTTGTCAAGCCTGCTTTCCAATTCACAGATATACTCGTAATTTGAAGCAATCTCGTTTGTATTCTCATTTATTGCCTGCAAATGCTCCTCAAACTCCTGCCTTATTTTTGCAAACTCACTCCTTAGCCTCTTGTTTAGCCTGTTAAGGCATATACTCTTGGCCCTAAGAAATATTTCTCTAAAAATATTAATCACCCCCAAATTCCAATGTTAGTGAGATTGATAGCTAGTAAGTGAGTTTTAACATAGTGAGTTTTAACATATAAAAGCGAGCGAAAGCAAACTTTCACATTTTATTTAAACCCCCATATCACACTAACCGCTCACAACTTATTTCTGCGAAAGATGCTTGTTTAAATAGCTTTCGATTTATATGTGCTGTATGTGCTTGAGTGTTTTTGACATGTAATGCTTCTCCTTGCCGTGTTTCATGACACCAACTTCTTCCAATTGCTCAATCTCGTCTAGCAACCTGTAGAAAGAGCTTTTGGAGCAAAAATTTTGCTCATCAACAACAATCTCCTTGAGCTGCAAAGCTGATATGCGCTCGTACTTTTTAATGTAGGAAAGAATAACACTTTTGACATATTCCTTTGAATTTCTCATAAGTCTTTTGACAATCCTCTCTTTCATTGAGCTCTTTTTATGCTCCAGCCTCTCAAGCCTTTTCTCAATATCGATTATCTCTGCTATTGTTTCTTTTGGTGCAACGTGAGGCGCAATCTGCACAACCTTTTCGCGATGTAGCTTTGCCAATTCATCGACTTTTTCTTCAAGCTCTTTCATCCTTGCAATAATGCCATCAAAAGAGTAATAGCTATCTATAATGTGCCTGATTTCTTCCCTTGTTTTCGGCACATAAGAAAGCTCAAGCTGAAGCTGTTTTAGCATATGCTCTTGCTCCATTCCTCTTCTGTAGAAGTAATTGAGCCACTGGAAAATGTTTGTTGTGTCCCTCTTTACATTCGCAAATGATTTTTTAATAATTTCATTGATTTGCTTCAGCTTTTTTTCCGTATTGTCTTCTTTCTTCCAAAACATGATATTGTCTGATATTCAAAACTATTTAAATCTTTTCATTTTTGGGAATATTATGAGATTATAGTGGGATTATTTTGGGAATAATTATAGACGATAGAATAAAAATTTTGAGACTATTTTAGGATTAAATTGGGAATATCTGGGACTTGGGTGGGAATGAGAAAGATTTGAGTATTTTAAAAGAAAGTTTGAAAAATAAATCTAAAAATATTAAAAAATAACTGAGGATTTCTAAGAAAATCAACTAAAAGGGAAGTTTAATAAAAAGCGGAATTACCAAATTTCCAATACAAATTGAGTGATTTGTCAAAAACCACCAATCATAGATTGGTGGAATGTAGCGGAAGCTTAATGTTCAGCTACATTATTGGTGGTTTTTGAGCATGATCGAAAATTTTGCACAATACTCTTGTGCATTGACTTCCAGCCACTAGTTATAAACTAGTGGAAAATTTTCGACATTTTAGCTTGTATATTGGCCATAAATTGAGTGGTATAACAATTAATTTTATTCAAGAGAAGTGAGGATTCAAATGGTGCAAATAAGCTCAAAATCAGGGCTTGCAATAGTTTTGTCTCATCTGGAAGGATTTTACGAGCCAAAAGTGAGTTATGAGCAGTATATGATGGACAGCGAAGTAGCTGCCTCTGTGCTTTGGAATGCTTATCTCTTAGGCGATGTAAAAGGAAAAGATATAGCTGATCTCGGCTCAGGCACTGGAATGCTAGGCGTAGGGGCTTTGCTAATGGGTGCAAGACATGTTTTGTTTGCTGACATTGATAAATGTGCCCTAAAAATAGCCAAAAACAACATTTTAAAGGTGAAAAGTGAGGGTTACACTATTGGAAGTGCAAAGCTTATTTGCCAAGATGTTAAGAACATTGAGGCAAAAGCTGACTTGGTGCTCCAGAATCCGCCTTTTGGAACAAAAGTGATACACAGTGATGCTTTTTTCCTAGAGAAAGCTCTTGAGATTGCTCCTGTTGTATATTCTTTCCACAAAAGTGAGACTAAGGCTTTTTTGCAACGATTTTCTGCCAAAAGGAATGCCAAGTTCACTCATGTCTGGAACTTCAGATTTCCGCTGAAGGCCTCGTTTGCATTCCATCGACGTCAAATCCACCGCATCAATGTAAGCTGCTTCAGGTTTGAGAAAGAGTAATTTGTCGCCGATAAATTAGCGTGAGCAGAAAAACAGCTAAAAACAAAAAGCTTTTTAAATAAATCTTTGTTCCATTAACACGTAAAATGGAAGTCAAAATTCTCGACGACAAAAAGAACAGGCTGATAATTGAGGTAAAAGACGCTGACCACACATTGTGCAATGCTATGAAAGCAGAGCTTTTGGAAGACAAGCATGTAAAAATCGCAACATACAGCATTAAGCATCCGCAGATAAGCCAGCCCCAGATGATAGTTGAGACTGACGGCGACGAAAGCCCAAGGAATGCCTTAATTAACGCAGTTCAGCGGCTGCAAAAGATAAACGCAAAGTTCAAAAAAGAATTCAACAGCGGCATAAGGTAAGCCATTTTCTTTACATTCCGTCAAAACCACCCGTCTGATAGTGTATTTTCGACACATCAAAAGTTCGCTTAATATAAGATTTGATATATGAAAATAATTCTAAAAAATCCAAAAAGCTTATAAATTCATAGTGCCTAACAATTTTGAATGGCATTCTTTCGCATCAAGAAAATTAAAGGAAAGGAATACACTTATATTGTGGAGAATAAGTGGAGCAAAAAAGGAAGCAGGCAGAAAGTAAAAGGTTACATTGGGAGGATTTACAAATTCAATCTAGTGAACTCTGTTAATTTTTTTGATTTTTTGAAGATTAATGATGCTCAAGTCTATCTTGAAAACAATAATAACAATACAATAATTCATGATTTGGTTGAGTGGGAATTATACAAGTTTGGAGTAAACAAAAACGAGTTCTTGATAGACTTAAATGAAAAAAAAGTTCAAAAAAAAGAAAAAAATATCTCTTTATTGATTAATGAAGGATTCATGTGCAGCATTACTCTAAAAAATCTGCTTGAGTTTAAGGCTGAGGGTGACGAGCAAACAGACGGCTATAGATTTGCAAGAGCATTTGTTGAGGCAGGAATAAAAGTGCCTCAGGATGTTTTTATCAGCTTATTTGGAAAACTATATAAAACTACGGAATGATGTTTTGAAGATGGTAAAAATGATAGGCATGCTTTTGATTGCAAGCAGCTTGCTTTTGATGATTGCAACGACTTTTATTGATTTGAATTACCGGAGCAATGAGCATATTACTGGAAATGTCATATCAACAATACTCGAGCAGCCAGATGTGCATGCCGGCTTTTTTGATTATGCTGAAGGTATTGCACTATCTTACTCAATCATAAGCCTTATCATGGGGATTGTTTTTCTGTTTAGAGTGTGATTTCAAAACCTATATAAAGAAATTAAACTAAAACAGTGAAATTACTCTGAAGAAGATAAAGCTTGCCGCTTGAGGAACTACCACTCCTATGAGAATTCTTTATTGATCAACAACAGGAATTTCTTCCTGTCATTAATCTTTTGTGTGTTCTTCAATTACATATAAATATCACCTTTTATTTATACCTTTCTGTCCTGTGATTTGGAGCAGCAGATTTCAACACACTCCTATTAGTGCTCGAGGCACAATCTGTGGAGTCAGCAGGCATCCACTCTGGACAAAAGTCTTTTGAAGACATGCGGTTCAAGGACTGCACTGCTGCCCCTTTACAGGATTGTAAGGTTTTTTTGTCGATAAAATTTCATAAATTAGCTTGGCTAATTTATTTGCTGTTGCAATGGCAGCAGCATGGTTGCTCTTCTTCTGCTTTACCTTCTTGCGGTAATAATCTCCAATTGGTGATTTGGTTCTTCCGGCGCAATGAGCCCCTTCAATTAAAGCCCATCTCAGCAATTTTCTCCCAACTCTTCTGATGCCGCCATGCTTTGTTCTTCCTCCGGAAGAATCGATGCAGGGATACAATCCAGCATATGCAGCTACAGATTCTGCATTGTTAAACCTGCCAACAGGCATTAGCTCAGTTGCACAAACAAATGATAAAGTTGTGGCAAATCCAGGGATAGAATCGATCAGCTCAACTGTCTTATTGAGCTTTGAATCCTTTTCTATCGCTTGTTTTATTTGTGATTCCACTCTTTCTGTTTTAATTTTAAATATCTTAAGCAAGTCAAGCTCTTCTTCAAGCTCGTCTTTACGGGAAATATTCATGCATTCCAATTGTGCCAAACCTTTCTGGCTGAAAACATCTTTAACCCCAACAACCCGTTTGCCTTCTTTGTGGAGTATAGAGCTTATTCTGTTCTTGCACTGAGTGCAAGAATGCACGTATCTCATTCTTAATGCGCAAAGCTCTTTTTGCAGTCTTGATTCCTTGTTTGGAATGAACGCTATAGGCAATTCATCTCTTCTAAGCAAATGAGCGATTCTTAGCGCATCTTTCCTGTCAGTTTTTATTGCTGGCTTTTCCAGTCTTGCAGTATTTACTACAAATACGCTTAAGCTTTCGATAGCCTTAAGGCCATCGTGCATCGGGTAGAAGCAACTTGTTGCTTCTATTGCTATCTTTGTTCCATGAACAAAGTACGGTTCCAGCACTTCTTTTGCCGCTTTGATATTGCTGGCAAAGCTACCTTCCCAGACTAATTGCCCTGATTTGTCATCTAATACTACGCCATATGTATTTTCCTTATGCAAGTCCAATGCTATGTCAAACATATAAATCACCTCAACTATCCCTTAGTCAGCGTATACTTAAAGAATTCTCATAACAGCACTGGACATTTTCCCCTAAGATATATAAAGTGCAACAAACACTAATTCTGAAAAAGAGAATACACTCAACTGCCAAATAATGCTTTTCGGCTTTGCCAGAAAATCAATTATGCAGTTTCGCTTAACGTTCTCTTTTTCTTGGATTCCAAAGTCTTTGAAAAATAAAAAACTTTGGAGATTGATGAAAATGGAAAATAGCAAAATGATACAATGGTGGGAAATAGAGCCAAATGTACACCTTAAGCTTACTAAAGAATATCTAATATTTTTAAGGAATTCAAGAAAAAATAGTGGAATATCATTAAACAATATAGCAGAAGAACTCAAAGTTCATGAAGGAACTATTCAAAGTTGGGAAAATGGTTCAAGAGGTATTACTATAGGGCATTTGATTAAATTATTGGGCGTATTAGGTTTGTCTAAGCTTAATTTAGATAGCAAAATAGAAGGAATTTATACAGCTGGAAAAAGATTCATGATATCAAAGCCTAATTTACCACTTGAGATTAAAGAAGAACATATTCAAATTCTTGCTCATGGTATGTTCGATGGCACGGAAGAACATGCTAGTAGCGGTAAGATAGGATTAGTTTATGAAAGTGGAAAAAAATTAGAGCAAGAAATGTTTAAAGAATTGGTATTAAATTGTAATTTTGGTGAGTTTAGAATGAATAAAAACTGGCATGCTTACTATCGTTTTCCTGCAACCTTAACTCAAATTCTAATGTACTACTATAAGTTTAATTCGTTGCATTCTAGGAAAGCTGTATTTCCTGTCAAAATAATGGAAGAAATCAAGTATAATAAAAAATTAAGAAAATTGATATTAAAGGCGGCATTTGTAGATGAAGGCTCGTGTGGTTACAATAAAGTAAGGGATAATGTATGTGTATTTTCTAGTGTTAATCCAATTTTAATTCAACAGATTGTTTACATCTTAAGATTAATGGGGTATTCATTCTTCACAAACAAACCAAAAAATAATTGTGAATCAATATATCTTCATGCAGAAAGTTTGCCAAAGTTTTATAAGGATGTGGTAGTTCTA
Organism: Candidatus Woesearchaeota archaeon; assembly: GCA_016192985.1. Taxonomy (GTDB): domain Archaea; phylum Nanobdellota; class Nanobdellia; order Woesearchaeales; family GW2011-AR4. The sequence continues at coordinate 25,991 of JACPTC010000023.1, forward strand.
TTGCCGAAAGAGTACTACAAAAGAATAAATGTTGAACTTTTATTAAAGAAACAAGAAAGGGAAAGCAGAATACAAACTCAATTAAAGCTTTTGAAGGAACTAGTTAAAGAACAGGGTTATATAAAAATATTTCAAGTACAAAACTTATTAAATCTACACGAAGCTTCTGCAAGAAGAAGAATTAGCAGATTGATAAAAGATGACACAGTCACCAAAAAACGTAGAGGTTTTTACGAAGCAATATAAGATACCAAAAAGAATTGCTATTGTGCTTGACGGAAACAAAAAGAATTGCTATTGTGCTTGACGGAAACAGAAGGTATGCCAAAAAACTTGGCTTACGACCATGGCTGGGGCACGAGTTTGGCGTTAAGAAACTCAATCAGTTTCTTGAATGGTGCCAAGAATTGGGAATTAAGGAATTGACATTATATTCTTTCTCAACAGAGAATTTCAAAAGAAATAAGACAGAAATAGATTTCCTGTTCAATATTTTCAAAAAAGAGTTCAACAACATGGAATATAGAAGAGACATTTTTGAAAACAGGATAAGAATAAATGTTATTGGCAGGCTTGAAATGTTCCCAAAAGGCATAAGAAAAGCAATGCTTGATATAATGGAAAAAACAAAAAATCACAGGAATTTCACTGTCAATTTTGCAATGGCTTA